>JAOZPP010000035.1 GCA_029932675.1 bacterium | reverse complement strand
TTTTCTATGGCTACCCCATAAACCTACCGCCTTTAGGCGGTAGTAGTTTAGTTCAAGTTTTACTCTAAAGATGGCCCGGCCATTCAAACCGGGCCGTCTTTCTTTATGGCTGAGTTTAGGGGGATAAATCCATTAGCGACAAAGGGGGACAAGGTTGTCCGTGTGGCATCCCCAGTAGTTGTCTCCCTAATTTTTTTAGAAAAAATATTTGATTTTGCGGGGGAGAGTTGGTATAGTGAGGGAGCAATGGGTGAGCCTCTGAAGATAGCAGTGTTGGCTTCCGGGGAAGGGACAAATCTCCAGGCCATAATCGATGCCATCAAGAAGGGAAGGCTGAGGGCGGAGATAAGGGTAGTGATCAGCAACAACAGTGGTTCTGGAGCCCTGAGGAGGGCAAGGAGGGAGGGCATTTATGGGCTCCACCTGAGCCATAAGCAGTTTACCGCTCCGGAGGAGTTTGATGCCCGGCTCCTCCAGGTGCTTGAGGAGAGGGAGGTGGAGTTGGTTTGCCTGGCCGGATATATGAAGCTTCTCAGCCCAAGGGTAGTTGGTGCTTACAGAAATCGTATTTTGAACATTCATCCTGCCCTTCTCCCTTCCTTTGGGGGGAAGGGGATGTATGGCCAAAGGGTGCACCAGGCTGTCATTGAGTATGGGGTGAAGGTAACTGGAGTGACCGTCCATCTGGTCGATGAGAAGTATGACCATGGCCCCATAGTTTTGCAGAAGGCAGTAGAGGTATTGGAAGATGATACCGCAGAGACCCTTTCCCAAAGGGTCCTTAGGGTTGAGCATGAGCTTTATCCAAAGGCCATTGAGCTCTTTGCGGAAAGGAGAATAAAAGTTGAAGGGAGAAAGGTGAGGATTGAGGGAAGAGGCCTTAACCGAAATTGATATCCCCGGCCTGAAGAGGTTCATCAGAGGTAAGGTGAGAGAGGTCTTCGACCTTGGCTCTCAGTTGCTCATTGTGGCCACGGACAGGGTCTCTGCCTTTGATGCGGTTCTCCCTACCCCTATACCAGGGAAGGGGAAAATCCTTACCCAGTTCTCCCTCTTCTGGTTTGGATACTTAAGGGGAGTGGTCGGGAATCACCTCCTTAGCTCCGACGTTGGCAAGTATCCTGAGCCTTTAGGGGGATTTGAAGAGGTCCTCTCCGGTCGGTCGATGCTGGTGGCGAAGGCAGAGAGGATTGATGTGGAGTGTATTGTCCGAGGGTATCTGGCCGGATCGGGTTGGAGGGAGTACCGGAGGAAGGGAAAGATCTGTGGGGTTAGGCTTCCCCAAGGACTCAGGGAAGGGGATAGGCTTCCCCAACCCATCTTTACCCCTACCACCAAAGCGACCAAGGGGCATGATGAGCCGATGAGCTTCCCCCAGTTGGTTGGGTTGGTTGGGGAAGAGAGAGCGGAAATTCTCAAACGGATAAGCCTATCCCTTTATGAGAAGGCCCTGGATTATTCCCTTTCCAAAGGCCTTGTTCTCGCTGATACAAAATTTGAATTCGGTCTACTCGATGGGGAGATCATCTGGATAGATGAAGCCCTCACCCCTGACTCCTCACGCTATTGGCCTGCAGATGAATACAAACCAGGCCAAGCTCAGAGGAGCTTTGACAAACAGTATCTGAGGGATTATCTTCGTTCCATAGGTTGGGAGGGTGGAACCCCCGCTCCTCACCTTCCCCCTCCTATAGTCGATGAGCTTATCAGAAGGTATGAGGAGGCTTTAAGGAGGTTAAGTTCAGAATAAAGGAGATTGAGGAATTTCGAGCCCCTTAAGGTAGGAGGATAGTTTGATAAAAAGGGCGTTTATATCAGTATTTAACAAGGAGGAATTGGGCGAGTTTGCCTATGGACTGAGAGATCTTGGGGTGGAGATAGTCTCCACGGGCGGAACTGCCAGTTTCCTCCGAGAAAATGGAATAGAGGTAAAGAACTTAGAGGAACTCACCGGTTGGCCTTCTATTTTAGGGGGGAGGGTGAAAAGCCTCCATCCCATTGTCCACGCGGGAATATTGGCCGATAGATCGGATCCAAGACATTTGAGGGAACTTGCGGAAAGAGGGATTGAGCCTATTGATTTGATTGTTTGTAACTTTTATCCTTTTAAAGAAATAAGCGCTAAATCTGAAGTGACTCTTGATAAAATTTTAGAGGCCATTGACATCGGTGGCCCCTCTTTGGTGAGGGCAGCGGCCAAGAACTACCGTTGGGTGGGGGTGCTGACCACTCCCCTCCAATATAAAGAAGTCCTCTGCGAACTGCGGGAAAGAAATGGGGAGCTTTCCCCAGGAACAAAACTTAAGCTGGCCCGAGAGGCCTTCCGCATAACTCAGGAGTATGACAAGCTCATCTATAGATGGTTGGCCGGTGGTTCCTTCTTGGACCTCCATCTGGAGAAAGTTGCTGACCTCAGATATGGGGAGAACCCCCATCAGAGGGCGAGCCTCTATCGGGATCCCAGTTTTGAGGGGACGAGTTTAGCGAGATCAGAAAAGCTTTCTGGTAAACCGTTATCCTTCAACAACTATAGGGACTTAGATGCTGCCTTGACGATGATCTTAGACTTCGATGAACCCTTTGCTGCTATCTTCAAGCATGCCAGTCCCTGTGGTGCAGCCACTGCTTCCAGTCTGGCTCAGGCCTACCAGGATGCCTTGGAATGTGATCCCCTTTCGGCCTATGGCTCAGTAATTGGTTTGAATCGTAAGGTTGATTTGGAAACTGCCCACAGGATTGACCAGACTAAGTTCATAGAATGTTGCTTAGCCCCAGACTATGCTCCGGAGGCCTTAGAGGTTTTAAAACAGAAGAAAAACCGCCGGTTTTTAAGGTGTGGAAGATTGAAGAGAGGGGAAGCCCCAGAGTTGAAGTTTATCAGAGGAGGGGTGCTTTGGCAGGAAGAGGACACAAGGATCATCGAGGAGGCGGATCTTCAGGTAGTTACCAAGAGAAGGCCCTCTCCTCAGGAGATAGAATCTCTTCTTTTTGGCTTTAAGGTAGTAAAGCATATAAAGTCTAATGCCATAGTTTTAGTTCAGGATAAAAAGACAGTGGGGATAGGTGCTGGTCAACCCAGCAGGGTGGATGCGGTGATCATTTCCACCCGGAAGGCAGGTGAGAGGGCCAAAGGATCGATCTTGGCCTCAGATGCCTTCTTCCCGATGAGGGATGGGATCGATGAGGCGGCCAAGGCAGGGGTAAGGGCCATAATCCAGCCTGGAGGTTCAAAGCGAGACGCCGAGGCAATTGCTGCTGCTGATGAGAGGGGATTGGCGATGGTCTTTACAGGGGTGAGGCATTTCAGACATTGAGCAAAGTCAATTTGCTCCTTACTGGTCCTTCTGGATGTGGGAAGACCACGGTAATCCAGGAGTTCATTTCCAAGACAAAACTGAAGGTAGGAGGGTTCTATACCCAGGAGATAAGGGGGGTAAGGAGAGAGGGTTTTAAGATAGTTACCCTTGATGGGAGGGAAGGGGTATTGGCCCATAGAGGGATGGTTTATGGGCCCAGGATGGGGAGGTATAGGGTGAACCTTAAGGATTTGAACCTAATTGGGGTTGACGCTTTGGAGCGAGCATTGGAGGAAGCTGAGCTCCTACTCATCGATGAGATAGGGAAGATGGAACTTTTCTCTCCCCAATTCCGGGAGGTAGTAGTGAGATCTTTGGACTCCGCAAAGCCCCTTTTAGGGACCATTTTCCGGGGCCACCACCCTTTTGTAGATATGGTGAAAGCTCGTCCCGATGTGGAGCTTTTGGAAGTGAGGAAGGGGGAAGGGGAGAAGATCTTAGATTATTTAAGGAAGAAGTTTGCCCCTTTTCGCGTTTGATAAAACTTAGGATTTTTGATGGTTCAGTTTGGTCCATCCATGCAAGGAGAAGGATTTTAAGATGAAGTTAGTTGACTGTCATGTTCATCCTAATTATTCCAAAGATGTCGTCCCCGATGCTACTATTGATCTCTATTGTCAGAGGGCATTAGAGTTGGGAATAAAGGAGCTCTGCTTTACTGTCCATTACGACACCAACCCCCTAAGGGAGGACTTGGATGACTTCGTCAGGGTCAAAGGAGAGGTTAAATCGTTCGATTCGGATTGGGTGGAGAGTTACTGGCAGGAGATAGAGGAAGCTAAGGGTAAATATGGTAGCTCTGGCCTAATGGTTAGGGCTGGTTTAGAGGTTGACTATTCCCCCCACATCGAGGAGAAATTAAGGGAGTTTCTCTCCCAAAACCATTTCGATTTTGTCTTAGGGGCCGTTCATTGTCTGGACCACATTTCCATAGCCTCGTCAAATGAGGCATCTAATTATTTTAAAAAAAATAACTTGGCCAAGCTTTCTCAAGCATATTTTGAAACCCTTTTTAAGGCCATAACCAGCGGTCTCTTTCCTGTTTTGGCTCACCTTGATATCTACAAGAAATATGGCTATGATTGGTATGGGCCAGAGATATTAGGGATTCACAGTGATTATATCCATGAGGTATTCAAGCTGATGCGGCAGAATGGGGTAGGCTTTGAGATAAACACCTCTGGACTACGGAGGCCATTTGCTGATTTTTATCCCAGTAAGGAGATTCTCCTCTTGGCAAGGGGTTCTGGGGTTAAACCAGCCTCCTTGGGCTCTGACTGCCACCGGGTAGAAGACCTTGGTTTTGGTATCCCAGAAGCTAGCCAATGGGTCGAAGCCAATGGCCTAATTTGAAGGGATCACATTCTTGAAGTGGATTCTTAGAAGGACTGCGCTGAAAAATTCATGATCTATGAATATTGAGGAGGAAAGGATGTGGGAGAAAACCTTTAGGCTGGCTCAGGCGCAAACCAACATTAAAACGGAGATAATTGCTGGGGCTACTACTTTTATGACCCTTTCCTATATAATCTTTGTCCAGCCAGCAGTGCTTTCTACTACAGGGATGGATTTTGGGGCGGTGATGGTGGCCACCTGCTTAGCATCAGCTTTGGCTACCTTTCTGATGGGCATTCTCGCCAACTATCCTATAGCCTTAGCCCCGGCGATGGGGCACAATTTCTACTTTGCTTTTACCGTTTGTGGTGCTGCTGCAGCGGGAGGATTGGGTTACTCTTGGCGATTGGGCTTAGGTGCGGTCTTTCTATCTGGTTCCATCTTTATCATCCTTTCTTTTTGGGGGTTAAGGGAGAGGATAGTCAACGCCGTTCCTGAGGGGTTGAAAAACGCAATAGCTGTGGGTATAGGCCTGCTCATTGCCGTGATAGGGATGGAATGGGCAGGGATGGTTGTAGCAAAGCCAGGCACTCTCATTGGCCTCGGGAGGTTGGGAAGCCCTCCAGTGCTCCTCTCCGTTTTTGGTTTGGCCCTTATCTTTACCCTGATTAGTTTACGGGTAAAGGGGGCAATACTCTTAGGAATTATAGCTACTGCCCTGTTGGGGCTTCCCTTTGGTCTGGTTAGATACCAGGGGGTGCTAAGTCTCCCTCCCTCTCTTTCGCCTATCTTTTTTAGGTTAAATTTAGGAGGGATATTTGCCAACCTGAGCAGTTTTATCACTATTATTTTCGTCTTCTTCTTCTTAGACCTCTTCGATACCATTGGAACGCTGATCGGGGTCAGTGAACAAGCAGGCTTTATAAAGGAGGGTAAACTCCCCCGGGCCAAGCAGGCCCTCTTATCCGATGCTGTAGGGACAGTTGCTGGGGCCCTTCTGGGGACTTCCACAGTAACCAGTTATATAGAGAGTGCCGCTGGGATTGCAGAAGGTGGCAGGACAGGGCTCTCCAATATGGTAACTGGGGCCCTCATGCTTATGGCGCTTTTCTTCTATCCATTAGCCAAGATGGTGGGAGGGGGCTATGAGCTTGCTTCTGGAGCTAAGCTCTATCCGGTGATAGCACCTGCCCTCATAGTAGTGGGGAGTATGATGCTCAAGCAAGTGAGGAAGATTAAGTGGGATGATCCCACCGAGGCACTTCCCGCTTTTTTGTCCCTAATTGTAATGCCCCTGACCTTTAGCATAACTGAGGGCATAGCTTTCGGTTTTATCTCATATTCTTTCTTGAAGGTTTTGACCGGACAGGGGAAGAAAGTAAGTTGGATAGTCCATCTCTTCGCTCTCCTCTTCCTGCTCAGGTATCTGTTTCTGAAGGGTTGATTGGGGGCGCAACAACGGAAAGGAGTGGGTAGCATCCCGCTTGATTGATTACCAGCTTTTTCCTGGTGGAAGGAGTGAATATGAAGGGAAGGAACTTAAGTAATGCGGGAAATGATGTAATCCCCAGGCCCAGGACAGGTAAAGGGCATCAATACCTCATCGATGACTTCACCATCAAGGATACTTGGAGGGTCTTCAGAATTATGGCTGAATTTGTGGAGGGGTTTGAGGCCATGGCCCATTTCCCCCCGGCAGTTACTATTTTTGGATCATCCAGAGTAGAGCCAGGGGATAGGGACTATCAGAAGGCAGAAAGGATTGCCCAGCTTCTGGTCAGAGAGGGATATTGTATAATCACTGGAGGGGGACCAGGGATAATGGAAGCAGCAAAT
Organism: bacterium; assembly: GCA_029932675.1. Taxonomy (GTDB): domain Bacteria; phylum SM23-81; class DAOVCL01; order DAOVCL01; family DAOVCL01; genus DAOVCL01. The sequence continues at coordinate 24,553 of JAOZPP010000035.1, read as the reverse complement.
AAGGGGGCAAAGGAGGGTGGAGGCGAGTCCATTGGCCTAAATATCGAACTCCCTATGGAACAGGCCCCTAACAAGTATATCACTACTTTGGTAACCTTCCGTTATTTCTTTGTGAGGAAAGTTATGTTTGTCAAATATGCCCGTGCCTTTGTTATTATGCCCGGCGGATTTGGCACTATGGACGAGCTGTTTGAATCAGTGACCTTGATTCAAACCCATAAGATAAAGCCATTTCCTATTATCGTGGTAGACAAAGAATACTGGTCTGGTCTTGTCGCCTGGATGAAAGGAAAAATGCTGAAAGAGGGGAAGATTTCCCTCAGTGATTTTGATATTATCAAGATGGTCGATGAACCAGAAGAGGTTGTTGAGGCGATTAAATCTTGGAATTATAAGGAGTGATATGAACAATCAGAAGGGAAATCTAATCGGGGGAGGATTTGGTGTTGCCACATTAACAGCGTTGGTTTTGTTGGTCCTCTTCCCCCTATCCACCCTGGCGGGGCAGGACGAGGTGGAGGTTGGCTTTAGGTTAGGTTTAGCCAATGTGGAAGGTGAAATTGGCACTGCCATCGTTGTTGAAGGGATGGCCGATCTGATGACGATCGCCCCTGGGTGGAAGTTGGAGGGAGGAGTCGAGTTTTGGCATAAAGAGTATGAATTGTCCCCAGAACTGAGCTATTCATATACTGTTGTCGGCCTCGATGTCCGGGCGAAACGATATTTCCCCTTATCCGGATCTTTGTTTAAACCCTTCTGTGGTGGGGGATTGGGCATTCATGTCCAGAGGAGAAGTAAGGAACAGTTTGGCCCCCCACCTCCTTACCCACATCATAACTCTTCCAATAAGTTGGTTCTCCATATAGTTGGAGGAGGGGAGTATCCATTGACAGCTAATTTATCCGGCCTTTGCGAGCTAAAATACTCTTTTGGTGGGTGGTCCTATTTTGGGCTTTTTCTTGGACTTAAGTTCGGGATCCATTCTGGTTAGCCCTGCCCTTTGGCCACTGCAGGTGAATCCTGCGAGGGGGGACCAATTACTTTCCATAACCTAAGGGTAGGATATAAATAGGGGTTAACCTCTTTCCTAATCCTAATACCTTCCCTACCTCATCGTCATCAAAGGCCCCCACCGCACAGGTAGCCAGGCCCAAAGCCTCAGCCTGGAGGTAGATATTCTGTCCCACGTGGCCAACCTCCACGTGAACATACCTTTTCCCCCTTTTCCCGTAGACATCGGTAGTGCGAGAGGGGGCAGCCGCTACAACCAGATCCACAGGCGCTTCGGCAAGAAAGTCCTGTCCCCATGATGATTTGCGGAGCTCTTCCCTCAGATCCTCTCCCTTAAGCAGCTCAAGGGAGTGGTCAATGGGGTGGTATAGATAGAGACCTTTCTCCAAATTTTCGACTTTTCCAGCTAAGACGAAGATCTCTAAGGGATAAAGGGCACCAGCAGATGGTACTGTACGGGATGCCCCGGTGGTAGTATCCACCCTTTTGCCCCCTGCAGCCCAAAGGATCTGGGAGAGCTGGGTTAAGGTGAGCGGTTTTGGAGAGTAACTTCTTTGAGAACTCCTGCGGTTTATGGCCTCTTCTAAGGAGATTTTCCCTTTTAACTTAGGTTGGGGAAGCTTGATCACGGTTTCACCTTTTGCTGCGGTTAAGAGAAGTAGGAACAAAATACAACTGGTTAAGTTCCCCTTAGGCAATTTGGTAGTTGACTCCCTTCCTATAAGCCTGAGTTTAACCCTTCTTGAATTAGCTCAGCCGCTCTCCTTCCGGAGAGGAGCATACCTCCAAATATGGGTCCCATCCGGGGGGCACCAAATACCGCATTGGCTGCCATGCCCGTGACGAAGACTCCGGGGTAGACCTCTTGGGTGTTTTCCAAAACAGCCTTCTCCCCAGCCTCTGCCCACATAGGACCTTCACCGATGGGTCTCTGGCTCGGTATTTTTAAAGCGAGCTTCCGCTGAATTACCTGCGCAACCCTGGCCGGATGGCCGGTAGCATCCACTATGTAGTTGGTTTCTATGCAGAGGGGGTCAACATGGAGCCCTGCGGCCTCCACTGCAGTCCAGTTCAGGACTAATCCCGTTGCTTTCCCTTCCTTGATGGTTACATCCTCAGCGCATATCAGGTTGAATATCTTTGCCCCTGCCTTGACAGTTTTGGAACAGATCGTGGAGACTGCCTCTACCGCATCGGCTACCCAATAACCGGGGGAAAACTCCTCGGTGCATACCCCAAATTCCTCGAGGATCTCCCTTCCTGCCCTCTGGACAACTATTTGATTAAACATCATTCCCCCTCCCCACATTCCTCCCCCTAAGCTGAGCTTTCTCTCGAAGATGCTTACCTTTACCCCTTCCTTGGCCAGGAAATAAGCTGCAGTAAGCCCGGATGGGCCTCCTCCCACTATGGCCACTTGGGTCTCCAGGCTTGAGGAAAGCTTTCGGTAATAGGATTGGAGGATAGCTTTGGTGATAACCCTCTCCTCAATCTGCATATGGTCTCCTTATCTCCAACCGCTTGCTCTCATCCCAATCCTGATAACACAATCTAAAAGGGATAAGACGAACATAAATAAAAGGTGATGTACTTTACCTCTGGTCGATACGCTGCTTATATCAGAAGGCTGGGGTTGATCCTTACTCCCATAAGCTTCTGATTGATCTCCTCTACTCTTTTTCCGTCTTCTGTTTGAGGCTCTTCACAAAGGGCTCCAAGATGTCGATGGGAACCGGGAAGATGGTAGTGGAGTTGTTCTCCGAGGCCACCTCAATGAGGGTCTGGAGGAATCTGAGCTGGAGAGCTATGGGATGCTCGGCGATGACTGCTGCTGCCTGGGAGAGCTTCTCCGATGCCTGAAACTCCCCTTCCGCCGCTATAATCTTTGCCCTCCTTTCCCTCTCCGCCTCGGCTTGCCTGGCCATAGCCCTCTTCATCTGCTCGGGAAGCTCCACGTCCTTTATCTCCACTATGCTCACCTTGACTCCCCAGGGATCGGTGAGCTCGTCTATTATCTTCTGCAGGTTCTGACTGATCTTTTCCCTTTCTGCCAGAAGCTCATCCAGTTCCACTTGGCCCAGGACAGATCTCAAGGTGGTTTGGGCTATCTGGGAGGTGGCCATCAAATAATTCTCTACCTTGTTCACCGCATCATTGGGGTTCATCACCCGAAAGTAAGCAACGGCGTTAACTCTTACGGTAACGTTGTCCTTGGTGATCACCTCTTGGGCCGGAACATCCATAGTTAAGGTTCTCAAGTCTATCTTTATCATCTTGTCCACAATGGGGATGAGGAAGAAAAGGCCAGGTCCTTTGGCTCCGATCAACCTTCCCAGCCTAAAGATAACCCCCCTCTCATACTCTCTCACTATCCTAATGGCCTTAGAGAGGATGATGATCACTACTACAATTACCCCCACCCAAAATGCGCTCATCTTCTACCTCCTTTTTGTTAAACTTCCTTTGGTAACCATTTCCATCGGACAATTAGGCAGGTGTCTATCCCATCATTGCCGTTAACCGAAAAATTGGTCTCGCTGACCCCTCTCATTTGGGGCCCTGTCCACCACTCCCCCTTTGCCCCTGAGAACTCTCCTCAGCTCTGCGCACCTCGACGGTTCTTCGCTCGAGCTTCACCACCTCAACCCTCTCTCCCTTCCCAATGGCCTCTCCGGTGGAGGAGACGGCGTGCCAATATTCCCCCATCACCATAACAGTTCCCTGAGGGGAAAGTTCGGTCTTGGTTACCCCTATCTGCCCGATCATCCCTTCCTCCCCGGTCACCGGGACCTTTCTCTGAGCCTTGAGTCCGGCGGTGAGGGCAAAGAGGAAGAAGAGAGTGGTGGCTGCCACTACCGAGATTACCAGGAGGATGGAGAGGTGGTAATATTGGCCTACTCCTGGGGTGCTGAAGAGCATAAGGGAGCCCATAGTAAGGGAGATGATTCCCCCGATGGTGAGGATTCCATGGCTGACTATCTGTAGTTCGAGGACGAAGAGGATGATAGCGACAATGATCAGGAGTAATCCAGCTAAATTTATAGGCAAGACCTGAAGGGAGAAGAAGGCGAGGATGAGGCAGATCATCCCCACAACTCCGGGAAAGCCTACGCCGGGCGTATGGAACTCGTAGATGAGGCCGAGGACGCCAAAGAGGAGGAGAATATAGGCGATATTAGGGTTGGCTATGGTATGGAGTAGCTTTTCCACAGGGTTCATCTCCTTTTCCTCAAGCCAGGCTTTTCTTGTATGGAGGGTTATCTCCTCGTGGTCCCTCTTTAGCTTCATCCCATCGAGTTTGTCCAAGAGCTCCCCCACATTTGAGGCGATGAAGTTTATTACCCCTAACTTTAGCGCTTCATCTGAGGTAATGGAAACGCTCTTTTTAACCGCTTTTTCCGCCCACTCCCTATTTCTCCCCCTTTTGTCGGCCATCCCCTTTATGCGGGCCACAGCATCATTGGTGATCTTCTCCATCATTGTGCTGTCCGCCTTCTGACCCATGGTTACTGGGTGAGCAGCCCCAATATTTGTACTGGGGGCCATTGCGGCTATGTCGGCAGCATAGGCGATGAAAACACCTGCTGATGCTGCCCTTGCTCCCTGAGGCCAGACATAGACTACTGAGGGGATGGGGGAGTTGAGAAGCTTCTGGGTGATGGTTTCCATTGATTCCATCAACCCGCCAGGGGTGTCCAGCTTGATGATCACCAACGCCGCCCCTTCCTTTTCCGCTCGGTTAAAGCCGTTTACTATATAGCGGGCTACAACAGGATCTATCACCCCCTTTACGGTGAGGACCTCTATCCTTTGGGCATGCGACCTGGGGACAAGGAGGGGAACTGTCACCAAGCCAAAGAGGCAGATCTTTTTGAAAAGGCTCATAGCTCTCGCAACTCCTTCCCTAAAACCTGTAACCAACAGTGAGAAAAACCCGGTTTACATCGTGTCTTTCATCCAAACCCTTTGAGGAGGTTTCCCAGAGGCTATGCACCAAAGCGAAATCCAAGGTCATTACCTTCCCCATAAGAAATCCAAGGCCAAAGGTGAAGAAGTCTCTTTCGTTCTGTATGTTTTTTAGCTTATAGGGAATGGGATCTCGGTAGTAGCCCAGTCTAAATTTCACCCCCAGCTTGGGGACAAGAGCCTCTGCACCAATGTGCCAACTGAGCACCTCCCGGTAGGCATCGCCCATATAGGGGTTGTAATTGCTCATATCCGCAGGAGGATACTTATATTCAGTCTGGGACCAATCCGTGTAATTCAGGTCTGCGGCCAGGGTCAAATAGGGGAGGGTAAACCTTGCTCCCAAACCAAATTTGTAGGGGAGGCTAAGTTTGTATTTGTAATATCCGTAATCAGTTATCGAGACGAGGGAATCGCCGATGAGGGAATCAGTCTCCGCTGTCCAATCCTGCTCAATCGTTAGCTTCAGGGGAGATTCTAAGGTCCACCCAAAGGAGAGGTAACGATTGGCCCGGAAGAGGAGGCCGAATTTGAGATTCAATCCCCTATACCCATCATTGGAGTAGTCGTGTTGGGTTATCCTGAGGCCAACCCCTTGGGTTTCAACAGTGTCCCTGGTGATGTTCCAAGTGTAATCCTCCCCTCCACCCCAAACTATGACTGTAGCCCCAGCCGAAAGGGTAGGGGAGAGGTCAATTGCTGCCCCTAATCCCCAGGTGTGTAGGCCCCCAGACCTCAGCTCCGATCCCTCCTCCCAGAAGTCTTCCTTTAGCACCCCTCCCCTGAACCTTACGGAGGAATCAAAGTTCTGGATTCGATTGAAACCAAGTGCAAAGACTAAACTCCCCCGGTAGGTAGGGATAGGAACCGTTATGCCCCCTGAGCCAAATCTTGTATGGGAATCTGTGCCCCACCTCCGGTGGCCAAAGAGGAGAGCCCTTGTCTTGTCTCGCTGATGGAGCAAGCCACCAGAGAGCTCGATCCTCCTTACCCTGGCCAACCCTGCTGGGTTCCACCAGAGGGCGGAAAAATCCTCGGCCACAGCGATATGGGCCCCACCCATCCCCATCGCCCTTGCTCCTAACCCGAAGAGGTTATCAACACTGGATTCCTCAGGCGGGAGATCGCTGAGGCCATTGGGAGCCAGAAAGACCCCTATCCAAAGGAGAAGGGGAAGGGAAATGAGTAACAGTTTTTTCAGAGCCATTCCTATAACCCTCGCCTTCTGGTTGCCCTTTTCTTCTCCTTTTTCTTTTCCTTCTTTTTCTTCGGTGGTTGGGGTGGGTTCTTCTTCTCTTCAGGAGAAGGGGAATAGACTGGCATTGATGGTGGCTTTGGTGGCTCACCCCATCCCGGTGGCGGAGCTGTTAGGCCTCTCCTCCGCTCCAACCTTTCTGTCTCCTTCTTCTGGTAGCTCTCCACGGGGTCATACCAGTGGTTCCAATACCAATTATCCCACCACCAAGGATAGCCATAGTAATACCTCCACCACCTGTATTGGGGAGGGTAGTAGAACCAGTATGGGTCATAGAAGGAGTCCCAATGGTAATAGTAATGATGCTCATAGTAGTATCTGGTCTCCGGCTGCTGTGCGGTATACTCCTTCTCCCCTTTCCCCTTTGGGGGCCGGAAAGTGGTGTAACAGCCAACGATAGTCAGGGCGAAGCAAAAAGTAGCCAAAAGAAGGGGTATTTTTTTTAGGTTCATAGGATCACCCCCTATCCTCATCCCTTATGGGAAAAGTTTAAAAATTTAGGAAATTCCCCTTTTGGACATGATTAACAGAATGGCCAGGATAAATGAGACTCCTCCACCGCGTAGGTTGCTCTAAGCTAATTGGGTTGGATAGGTATAAATCAGTTTCTGTTTATCCTGTCAAAAACCCGCCGCAGACGGCTAAGCAAGCTTGCTTCCCCTTGGGGATTGTGCTTTAGTTGAAGGTCAAACGGTTAGCCATTCAATTGAGGTGTCCTTAAGGCAATCTCTTCCAACTTCCGGGCAAAGGTTGTCTTTAAGAGCCTTTCCTTGTCCCCTATGGAGCTTTCCAGATCTTCATCAAAATCTATTGATCCTAAATAGGGAATGGCAAACCCATTTATCTGCTCTCTTATCGATGGTGACTTGGGTCTCCTCATATTCTCGATGAGGCCAATGATGGGGAGGCCAAGTCCCTTCAGCATTTTAATCATCTTTTTGACTGTCTCTACGGCTACCTTGGAAGGTGTAGTTAGGGCAAGGAATTCAGCCTTCTTTATCAAACGAATGGTATCTAAGGTGGCGTCTCCAATGCCTGGTGGCATATCGACAATAAGGAAGTCCAAGTCTCCCCACCTGGTAATGGCCAGTAACTCTATGATGGCGTTGGAGATATCGATACCCCTCAAGGGAGCGGGATTATCTTGGGCAAAGTAGATAACCGACATATATCTGAGGCCATAAATTTCTGGAGGAATAATCCCCTTTTCCTCCAAGAAGTGAATCCCACTAACTCCTAATATCAAATCCGTCGATGGACCGGAGAAATCCAAGTCTAATAGCCCGACCCTGGTATTTAACCTGCGCAGGATCAATGCTAAAGTGGTGGCAACTAAACTCTTGCCAATTCCGCCTTTACCACCGGAGACAGCAATTACCCTCTTTATCCTCTTCAGCCTTTGATCGATTATCTCCAATCTTGGATCCATCTGCTCCTCTTCAATAAAGCAAAATTAAAAAATTGAGTCAAGTCCTGAAGGCCCACTAAGGGTATAAATTGGATGTTCCTTAGGGCGGTAAGAGAGAAAAGTACCGGAGCTCACACCCAAATTCCCCTGTGCTCTCTCAGTATTTCATTCTTCATCTTCCATTGGAGGCCTCGATATTCTACTCCCCCTCTATTGAATCTATCCAGACCCCCCTGCCTTCAACCACTTTAAAATCAGGGCTCTTACACTTCGGACATCTGATGTAACAGTGTGATATCTCTGGGATGAAATGGATCGATTCAGACTCCTCCTCACTTAATAGTTTTCTTGCCTCTTCAAATTTCCACCTATGGCCACAGGCTCGACATTGAAATACTGCTTTCTCCGTCTCTATTTCGATCTCAGCGTTCTTCAAGACCTCTTTTCGAGGCAAGATGACCTCTTTCAGAGCTGATTCGAAGATCTCAGGGTCTATCTGTTGCAATTCGCCCATCTTTATCTTGATCTTGGTAATCTCCTGAAGCTTTTCCTTACCCGCTGCCTTTAGCGCTGTCGAGACTACCGCCTCTGCCAATGCCCATTCATGCATAGATGTCTATGTCTCCATCAAATATCAAATTTGTTTAGTAAAAGAAACATTACAGATACATTGGGTTAGCTGTACTACTTCTCCGGATTACCCCTAAGGGGGTATTCTTCTTAAGGAGGGTTTGGTTTCAGTTTGCGGCGACTTCCCAATCCAATACATCCTCTAAATTTAGGAAGGCCCTCCTTTCAACGAGCAAATTCCTTTAACGCGTTTTATTATCTTACAAAGCCATATCTCCCGGTTCAAGAACGAGGATGTTCTTTGGTGCCTTCTCTTTCATTTCTTTATCTTTGGTTAAAAGAGGGATGCCGTACTGTTCGGCTACTTGTAAAACTATGGCATCACCTCCTCTCAACCCAATTTGAACACCCAACATACAAGCTCTTTCTGCAACTTCAAGTGTTATATCCAACCAATTTATAGAGGGCAAGAGAGCCAAGCTTTTATAGATTCTGTGGGCGATCTCTTCATTATTAATTCTTCTGCGAAGAACGCATGCTGTTTCCACTAATACAAGGGTGGGAGATAAAGCTTCTATTTCAAGATTTAGTATCTTCTCAAAAATGGGATAACACTCGGAATAAAAAAATGTCCTTTGGGTCAAGACTGCTGATAAGAATATTACTATCAATGACCAGCTTCATTTCTGACGCACCCTTCTGATGTCTTCAACACTGTTGCCCCCGGTAGAGAGTTTTCCTATCTCCTCAATCAGTGTTTTCCATAGTCTATGATCTAGGCCATATGCAGGTGTAGGTATACCCTCAATAGTTTCGGTGGATGCAAGCTTACTTCTTTTTAGGTAAAGTTCGCGTTCAATCCGTTTGATTTCGTCAACCATCTGAAGTTTTTGTTCCTCTTTCATGATCCACCTCCAGAGCATAATCTGCTATTTCCCAACTGGTGTCGTTCACCTATTGCCTGGGGAAGATGGGATGAGGGTGTTGTTGGTTTCCTAACTGCTCATTCCCTAAATTTCACGGGATTAAAACAGTTAAAAGAACTGGAGGGTAACTATTCTTAGCTCCCGATCGAAGGCAGAGATGTTCTCTATGTTGTCGGTGAGGTTCTTGATGTCCAACTCGAAGAAGAACCTCCTTTCGATGTTCCATCTTAACCCTAAGTTCAAGTATCCCCTCCCGGCACCAAATGCACCGTTCTGGCGATCATCATTCAAAGCTAAGTCATATTCCGCCACTACCGATAGTTCTTCATTGAGGCTTTTGTCCAAACCGAGAAATAAGGAGAGGTCATCATCTCCGTCCTTCTTCTCAAAGCTATAATTTGCTCCTAAGTGAAAGCCAAGGGATCGCCCCCCAAGCAGATAGTTTTTGCTGAGCACCCCGTAAGCCCCCTTGGACTTTATCTCATATCTCTCCAAATCCTCCGAGTAGCTTCCATAACCTTGAGAATCAAAGCCGATGGCTACGGCTGGCCAGAAGGGAGACTCCTCGAAAAGGCGGTATTTTATCTGGGCCTCGGGCCTGGGGTTCCAATCTATCTTCCCTGCCCCAATTATGTTTCTGCCACCAAAGGAGAGCCCCATAGCGAGTCTATCGGTGAGGCCAACAGATATCTGAGCCAGAAGTCCTCCACCAGAGTAGGCCCTTATTTCTAAGTCGAAGCTTCCTTTAGGCAGAAGTCCCGCTGTGGGACAATCTACCAGCTTCCGGGGTTGAATATCCTGCCCTCCAGATAGGCCTGGCAAGAGGAAAAAGAAGAGCAAACCCAATATCTGTGATTTCTTCATTTTAATCCCCCATTTAGAACTTAGCTCCATCGCTCGCTCACTTCACCATCGGGCCTCCCCGGCCCTCCCCAATCTTCCCCCTACTTGGATTGCTCCACCCTCACCCTTGAACCCCGCACCCCTACTTAAGCATAGGTGCGGGACTTCAAAAGCCCCTAATGGTTTGGGATTTCTTAGGAATTCCGAACTACCTAATTACCAATGGGAAATTTAGCACTTCAATTGGCAGTTGTCAATTCATTTCTTTACCACCCCCACCTATCAAAGGAGATAACTTTCTCCTGGGGAAGCCTTGGCTTGGGAGGCGGTTGAAAGCTTGGATAGCCAAGGGAGAGGAGGATAACAACCCTTACTTCGTCTGGTATACTGAGAATCTCCTTCACCTGATCTTCAAAGAAGGAACCGATCCAGCATGTTCCCAATCCTTCCTCAACAGCTACTAAGGTCATATGGTCTACAGCTATGGCCACGTCAATGGGATAGGCCTTTTGACCGCAGGTCATCCGATAATCAGTTATGGTAGCACAACCCACTATACAGATAGGGGCTTGGGCCACAAAGGCTTGGTTGCGGGCCGCCTGGGCCAGTTTCTCCTTAGTTTCCTTGTCCCTGACCACCACAAACCTCCACTCCTGGATGTTCTTGGCCGATGGAGCCAGCCTCCCTGCCTCTAAAACCCTTTGCAACTTCTCCTCCTCCACTTCCCTCTCCTGGTATTCCCGAATGCTTCGCCTGGTCTTTATGGCCTTAAAGACATCCATCTTCCCTCCTTGCTTATTGGACAATTGACTTGGGCTATAGGTTTAGATAAACCACAGAGCGCACAAAGGAGAACAGGGAGAGGAAATCAGAGGAGAATAGTTGCCTTCTAAACTCTGTGTGCTCTGTGATTTATGATTTTGAGTGGGGGCGTCTCCTCTCGATTCCTCCTGATTTTTTATCTGCGGCTTGATGAGAAAAGAAAGGTGGGTTTTCACTCCAGAAGATAGCCCCATCTGGCTCAAAAGTCAAGGATTTAATGGGGGATAAAAAAACGCCCTTCATGGACTGTGAAGGGCGTTGAGTTGAGGAGATATCCTTCTTGCACCTGTAGAGGCTACTTCAGTAGCATCATCTTCTTCGTCTGCACAAAATCCCCAGCTTGGAGCCTGTAGAAGAAAATCCCGGAGGCAAAGGAGCTTGCATCCCAACGCACTGAGTGATAACCCGCTTGCTGTTTGCCATTAACCAAAGTTGTTACCTTCTCTCCTGTGATGTTGTAGACCTCCAGCCTAACTCTGGCCTCTTTGGGCAAGGCATACTTGATCTCTGTCACGAGGTTAAAAGGATTGGGGTAGTTCTGTTCCAGCACAAAGCTTCCAGGCATTGTCCCCTTGAATGAGCCTTCCTTCACCCCGGTGGAAGGGTGGAATTTCCCCCAGATACGCATAGTATTAGCAGGTCTTCCGTTTATGGAATCAATGAAACCTGAATAGGCGATGAGTAATTCGCTACCCCCAACTACTGGCAGCGCTGGTGAACATTGGCCGCCCGATTGTATTGCTACGGCAAATGAATCTATTACCTCACCTGAGGGGTTCATCCGACAACCGTAAATTTCAGAAGGACGATCAAGATGCCACTCTTCCCAGACTACCAGGTAGTTCGTGCCATCAAAGGTTATTGCGGGATCGACCTGCCAATCTGTCGCCGTGGATATGACAAGGCCTGAAGAATCTAATACGGTGCCCGATGGAGTCACCCGTGCACCATAGATATCACAATCACTACCACTGATATCCCCGTTGCGCTCATCTTGCCATACCACAAGGTAGTTTACTCCGTCAAAAGCTACCGTGGGTTGCCGTTGATTATAGGGTGCTGTTGATATAGCGATGCCTGCTTGATCTAATACAGTGCCTGAGGGGTTCACTCGACATCCGTAGATATCAAATGAAAAGAAAGAACGAAAGTCTTCCCACACTACTAAGTAGTCCGTGCCATCAAAGGCGACCGAAGGTGCTCCCTGCAAATCTGTTGCAGTTGAGATGGCAATACCCTCTGGATCCAATACAGTGCCCCCTGGACTCACTCGGGCCCCGTAGATATCACATTCCCAGGGGTCAATCCATGCTCTCCACACAACTAAGTAGTTTGTGCCGTCAAAGGCCACCGAGGGAGACTCTTGGTCGTCCCCCCCTGTTGATATAGCAATACCATCCGGGTCTAATACGATTCCCGATTGACTCACGCGACACCCGTAGATGTCCGCACTACCACTGCGATTGTCTACCCACACTACAAGGTAGTTTGTGCCATCAAAGGCAACCCAAGGATGTGTCTGGTCACCGCCTGCCTTTGATATGGCAATCCCGGCTGGGTCTAATATAGTGCCCGATGAGCTCACCCGACACCCATAGATATCAGGATCACTGCCGTTGCGGCGGTCTGCCCACACTACGAGATAGTTTGTGCCATCGAAGGCTACCAAGGAATGCCCTTGACCATAAGCAGCTATGGAGATGAGGATGCCCTCTGGATCCATCACGGTCCCTAATGGGCTTACTCTGCAGCCGTAAATATCCCCGCTGCCACTACGATTGTCTTCCCAGACAACAAAGCAGTTTGTCCCATCAGAGGCGACAGAAGGAGGATACCATTCGTTCCCTTCTGCCGTAGAGATGGCAATGCCCTCTGGATCTAAAACTGTCCCTGAGGGGTTCACCCGAGATCCATAGATGTCCGAATCACTACCACTGCGATTGTCTACCCACACTACAAGGTAGTTTGCACCATCAAAGGTCAACGAAGGAGACCACTGGTCGGCCACTCCCGTGGATATAGCGAGACCTGCTGTGTCCAATACAGACCCTGCTGGGCTAAGTCGACTACCGTAGATGTCAGAATCACTGCCATTCCGATTGTCTTTCCATACTACGAAGTAGTTGGTACCATCAGAAGCCACCGAGGGGGAACATTCGTTCCCTTCCACTGTTGAGATGGCAATCCCCTCTGGGTCCAACACAGTGCCTGATGGGTCTACCCGGCACCCGTAGATATCAGTATCACTGCCGTTGCGCTCATCTTCCCATACCACAAGGTAGTTCGCACCATCAAAGGCCACTGAGGGATGCCATAGGTCATATTCTGCTGTCGCTATAACTAAACCATCCGGGTCTAATACAGTGCCAGAAGGGCTTACCCTACAGCCATAGATATCAAAATTGGTACTGCGACGGTCTGCCCACACCACAAGGTAGTTTACGCCATCGAAGGCAATTGAGGGGGTCTGTTGGTGATTCATTGCAGTTGATATGGGGATAGCTGCTGAATCCAATATGGTGCCCGATGGGCTCACCCTACGCCCATAGATGTTCAATTCCAAATCAGAGCTGCTATATCCTTGCCACACCACAAGATAGTTCGTTCCATCAAAGGCGACCGCAGGAGCGCTATCATCTGCGGATGATATGAGAATCCCTGCTGTGTCCAGTATGGTCCCTGAAGGGCTCACTCTGCAGCCATAGATGCTCCAATTGGTGCTGCGACAATCTGTCCATACCACAAGGTAGTTTGTGCCATCAAAAGCCACCGCGGGAGATCCCTGATAACGATCTGCCGGCACATAAACGATGCTGGTATCCATCAGGAACCCTTCATTGGGGATGTGAGAGGTTCCTATATTGGCGCTATAGGCTGAACCTGATAAAAAGACAATGGCTATGATTGTATAAACTAAATGCTTCACTCCTCACTCCTTTCTTTTAACTCAGGGATACACCCTTACAGATTTCACCGTAATAGAACCATCTTCCTCGTCCCCACAAAATCTCCAGCCTGCAAGCGGTAGAAGTATATCCCACTGGAGAAGGAACCCGCATCCCACCTGGCTATCTTGTATCCAGCTTCCTGGTGCCCATCCACCATAGTTGCTACCTTCTGACCTAAGATATTGTAAACCTCCAGCCTCACCCAGCAATCTCTGGGTAAGGCGTAGTTGATCTGGGTAATTGGGTTAAAGGGATTGGGGTAGTTTTGGGATAGAGCATATTCCCTGGGAAGACCAAGGCCGTTACCTACTGGTTCATCTACCTTGACCCAATCCCAGGTGACAACCTTGGCATAGATGTCCCAACCTTTCGAACGGCGCGCATCCTGCCAGGTAAAGGTAACAGTTTGATTCTCCAAGGCTACTGCTGGCCACCACTGATCCAGATTGAGAACATCAGGTTTTTGATTAACCAGGTAGTTTGTCCCCAAGGGCGTACCATCAGAATGGTATCTCTGGGCGTAGATATCTCCGTCACCGTTTCGACAATCCTCCCAACAGATGAGAAAATCACCATCCGCATCCATCGCTATTGAGGGACACCCCTGATAACTTATCCCAGTATCATCGTTAACCCTGAAATTGTTTCCTAATGGGTTCCCCAAGCTGTCATACCGTTGAGCGTAAACATCTAGATTCTCCAGACCACCATTGCGCTCATCTTCCCAACAGATGACAAACCTCCCAACCCCGTCCATTGCTACCCATTTGGAGTGATAATATCTTTGACTGCTTGTCCCTTGAGTATTGTTCACTTTGAAATTTGCCCCCAGAGCCTCACCCAAATTGTTGAACCGCTGAGCATAGATATCCTGAACACCATTACGCTCATCCTGCCAACAGATGACGAAATCGCCGATATTATCCATTGCTATCGAGGGATAACATTGCAAGCTTGTCCCTACATCATCGTTGACCCGGAAGTTTGCCCCTAAGGGGTCACCTGTGCTGCTATAGCGTTGGGTATAGATGTCCCAGTTGTCGTTGCGCCAATCCTGCCAACAGATGACGAAATCGCCGATATTATCCATTGCTATCGAGGGATAGCATTGCAAGCTTGTCCCTACATCATCGTTGACCTGGAAGTTTGCCCCCAGGGGGTTGCCCGTGCTGCTATAGCGTTGGGCATAGATGTCCCAGTTGTCGTTGCGCTCATCCTCCCAACAGATGACGAAGCCACCATCCCCCTCCATCGCTACTGAAGGATACCGTTGCCAACTTGACCCTACATCATCGTTGACCTGGAAGTTTGCCCCTAAGGGGTCACCTGTGCTGCTATAGCGTTGGGCATAGATGTCCCAGTTGTCGTTGCGCTCATCCTCCCAACAGATGACGAAGCCACCATCCCCCTCCATCGCTACTGAGGGATACCGTTGCCAACTTGACCCCACATCATCGTTCACCCGGAAGTTTGCCCCCAGAGGGGTGCCCGTGCTGCTATACCGCTGGGCATAGATGTCCCAATCGCCGTTGCGCCCATCTGCCCAACAGATGATGAAACCACCATCCCCCTCCATTGCTACCGAGGGATACCATTGCCCACTTGATCCCATATCATCGTTTACCTGGAAGTTTGCCTCCAGGGGGTTGCCCGTGCTGCTATAGCGTTGGGCATAGATGTCCAAATCGCCGTTGCGTAAATCTTGCCAACAGATGATGAAACCACCATCCCCCTCCATCGCTATTGAGGGGAGCCATTGCCAACTTGACCCTACATCATCGTTGACCTGGAAGTTTGCCCCTAAGGGGTCACCTGTGCTGCTATAGCGTTGGGCATAGATGTCCCAGTTGTCGTTGCGCTCATCCTCCCAACAGATGACGAAGCCACCATCCCCCTCCATCGCTACTGAAGGATACCGTTGCCAACTTGACCCTACATCATCGTTGACCTGGAAGTTTGCCCCTAAGGGGTCACCTGTGCTGCTATACCGCTGGGCATAGATGTCCCCATCGCCGTTGCGTAAATCTTGCCAACAGATGGCGAAATCGCCATCCGCATCCATTGCTATCGAGGGATAGTATTGAAAGCTCGCCCCTACATCATCGTTGACCCGGAAGTTTGCCCCTAAGGGGTCACCTGTGCTGCTATAGCGTTGGGCATAGATATCTCCATCACCGTTGCGATAATCTTGCCAACAGATAATAAAATCGCCACCAGCGTCCATAGCTATCGCGGGAGAATATCCTTCGCAGTAACCTGTCGTGCCTGGGTAATCGTTGACTAGGAAATTCCCACCCAGTTTATCGCCGGAACTACTATACCGCTGAGCATAGATATCCCAATTACCGTTTCGATAATCCCCCCAACAGATGACAAAATTGCCGCCAGTATCCATTGCTATAGCAGGATTCCATTGAGTTCTTGACCGAGCATCTTCATTCACCCTGAAATTTGTGCCTAAAGGTTCTCCTGAGTTGCTATACCGCTGGGCATAGATGTCCCCGAAATCGTTGCGCCCATCTGTCCAGCAGATGACGAAATTGCCTGAATCGTCCATAGCGATGGCAGGAGAAGACTGCCAACATTCACCTATTGTGTCATCGTTAACCAGAAAGTCGTTCTTGATAATCCCCAAAATGGTGTTCTCTTCTTCCGGCTTTAGCATTCTTCCCCCCGGCAGGGATATGGGCACTCGATGGCTCTTGACCCTCTCAAACCTGCGGCCAAGGAACCCTCTATCCCTATCCACCGGCCAGAGCTGACCACTCTCCATATCAATCTCCCACCTGTTCACCTCAGGGCCACGGTTAAAAGGATTCTGCTGGGCAGAGCAGAGACCCATCGCTCCCAAAGAGACCAGGAGCATAGGCAAAAACATAAGAGTTATCCTGCGCATCTTTTCCACCTCCCTCTTGTTTTAAGTTTCTATCAGATTACGGCTTTGGTTCATCTTATCTAAGCAGCACCATCTTCCTGGTCCCCACAAAGTCCCCCGCCTGCAGCCTATAGAAGTAGATCCCGCTTACGACCTCATTGCCGGATTGGCTCCTGGAATCCCACTGAACCACCTTATAACCTGCTGCCTGTAGCTCATCCACCAGGGTTTTCACCCTTTGGCCGAGGATGTTATATATGGTGAGCTTGACATGGCAAGCTTGTGGCAGGGCATACTTGATCTCTGTCACCGGATTGAAGGGATTGGGATAGTTCTGTCGCAACAGGAAACTCTTTGGAGAAGAACCGAACGGGTCATTTGATTCCTCAGGAATAGAGGTGCCACTGGGGTAATGGACTCCGTTAACCACCGCACTGTCAAGAACAGAAATAGATGTATCTGATCCCTCCCAGTACATTGTCTTGACCAGACCTACTTGATCCACAAACCAGTCGAATTCTCCATCGTTGTGGATATTCGGTTCCCAATATACCTTCATTGACTGGAAGTTACCCGCAGGAACACTAATAGACTCCTCAGCTACAACGGTATGAATAGTACTATCAGTCAATTCATACCACCAATCCCCAACTTGCATGCTCTTTTTACACCAGATGCCTTGTGCAAATCGGTAGATGTAGCCTTGCCATTCGTAGTATGTGATGCTCAAACTGTCCAGCGACCCAAATTCGTGGATGTATCCCGAATACATTATTCCAGTATATCCCGACGTGGTGTCTGCATCAATAACAGTGTCCGTAAGAGCCATATATCCGGCGTTAGCACCTGAATAATACCACACATTGCCTACCTGAAGTGGGAAAAAGTCACGTGCTGGTGATGTTGCCAGTCCGATACCGGAAGAAGTGGCTTGGAGATCCTGAGTGCCAATGTACCACATCTTGTAAGTATCTCCTTGCTTTAGGACTGAGTGCATGGCAGGGCCATCCCATGGTTCAGTTCCTCGAGTAAGTACAGGATTTGAATCGTAAGGATGCCAGAAAACTCCATCCGTTGACCAAGCGTAACTAATGCCCGAATCTGCCATGCCAGTATACCACATCCTAAAAGTATCTCCATCTGCAACAACGTTTAGGAACACGTCTAAAGAGTCTAAACCGGTAATGGGGATTCTTCCTTCCCAATGTAGGCCGTCCAATGAATAGGCATAGCCATATTGGTGATATTCAAAAGGGATGGCACCACCCAGGTACCACATTTTTAGTGTATCGTCATCTAGCACAACGGTGGGATATCCTATGTAGAGTGAATCCCATTCTCCTTGGCGAGGTTCAAGAACTATATTCAAACTATCAGACCAATCTATACCATCAACAGAGGTTGCATAACATATTGCGTAACGTTCGCTCCCTGTAAGGAGCTTAACCCGATACCACATACGATAGATACCTGCATCAGAATCGTAAATTACAGTTGGGTTCCTTGTGCTTTCCAACATAGGGTCAGTAGGTAGTTCTAAGGGATTGTTTGAATATCGTTCCCAGTTGATGCCGTCACTTGAAGTGGCAAATCCGATTTTATAAGTGTAAGTACTTTCGACATAACCTGTGTACCACATTTTATAGGTATCCGTCTCAGCGTCGAATACTACAGCGACTCCTCCATCACCGTAGAACTTGTCTTCCCAGGTTCCTTCTATGGGCTCAAGTACAGGGTTACCTTCGTATCTCTCCCATGATGTTTGGGCATTTCCAATACCCACACCTATAACCAAAACCAGAAAGACCCCTATTGCCATAAACATCCAAATAGTTTTCATCCTAATTTCCTCCTTTCTTACTACTAAAATTACTTCAGCAAGATCATCTTCCTGGTTTCCGTAAAATCCCCAGCCTTTAGCCTGTAAAAGTAGATCCCACTGGAGAAAGAACTTGCATCCCAGCGTGCAATCTCGCATCCAGCCTGTTGCTTCCTATCAACTAATGTTGCCACCTTCTGACCTAAGATGTTGTAGACTTTCAGACTTATATAACTATCTCTAGGTAATGTGTACCGGATTTCTGTCTCTGAATTGAATGGGTTGGGATAGTTTTGGGACAGAGAAGAGGCCTTTGGGAGAGCACGGCCTGATCCCCCAGCGACTAAGGTCACAATTCCCAGCGTATCTGTCTTGATGAGATAGACATCGCCGGAATGGGTGCCTGCAACGACGTAGCCTCCATCCAAGGTCTGCTGAACTGAAAACCCGTAAGCTAGTCCGCTGTCTCCGTAGCTCCTTTCCCATACGACATATCCCAGTGAGTCCGTCTTGACGAGATAAACATCTGCGCTATCGGGACCGACAGGGTCAATTGATCCTGCAATGATGTATCCACCATCCCAGGTTTGCTGAACTGAGACCGCGCCAGGGCCACTGGATGGCAAATTATTGGGATAAGTCTTAGTCCATATGGTGTCTCCTAACGAATCTATCCTTAGCAGCCAAATATTGTAAACACTGTCTCCAGGAGGGATGGTATATCCGGCAACGATGTACCCACCCTCAGAGGTCAATTGAATACAACGACCGCCCTCTCTTCCGCTTCGATCGTAGGTCTTTGTCCAAAGAGTGTTACCCACTGAATCCGTTTTAACGAGCCAGAGGTCCTGAGCATCACAGGCGAAGGAGCTCGTTTTTCCGACTACAATATACCCACCATCTAAGGTCTCTTGAACCCAGTAACCGCGTTCTTGACCACCTCCTCCGTAAGTTCTGTCCCAGAGGACATGGCCTACTGAATCTGTCTTTATGAGGTACATATCACTACCCCCAGCACCGTAGGAGCCAGTATGTCCGCTGATAATGTAACCTCCATCATGGGTCTGTTGAACGCAGTACCCGCCATCACCGTTAAAACCTCCGCAGGTTTTTGTCCAGACAGAATCTCCCAAATAGTCCGTCTTGATGAGCCAAACATCGTAATTCCCCACACCGTAAGATTCGGTTTCTCCTACCATGATATAACCGCCATCCAAGGTCTGCTGCACACATTTAACATTGTCCACGCCGCTCCCTCCGTAGATTCTTGTCCAGAGAGTATCGCCCAGCATGTCCGTCTTAATGAGCCAGACGTCTCCACTATGCTCACCAAAGAAGTCGATCATTCCGGCAATGATATAGCCGCTGTCCGAGGACTGGCGGGCAGAGAAAGCTATGTCGAATTCAGGTCCTCCATAGGTTCGCTTGAAGGTTATCTGGGCAAAAAGAGATGTTGGCAATAAAAAAAGCAAAATGAGCAAGGTTGCCCACACCCACCTATTCTTCTCTTGCAAGCACATAAGCACCTCCTCACTCCTTTTAAGATTCATCTTAGTATTTGAGTAGCCATTTGTAATATCTCTGCGATCCAGGTATCTCTAAAGGCGGTTTTGAGATGTTCTCCTCTTGTTACCAGAACTACTTGAGTAGAATCATCTTCCTCGTCTGCACAAAATCTCCAGCCTGCAAGTGGTAGAAGTATATCCCACTGGAGAAGGAACCCGCATCCCACCTGGCTGTCTTGTATCCAGCCTTCTGTTCGCCATCCACCAGAGTTGCTACCTTCTGACCTAAGATGTTGTAAACTTCTAACTTTACCTGGCAATCCTTGGGCAGGGCATATCTGATGTGGGTAATAGGGTTGAAGGGGTTGGGATAGTTCTGAGACAGACAAAAACCCGAAGGATGTGGAATGCTCACCCCTTCTTCAATACCATTACCTGTGGCGCCCCCAAAACACCACCAATTTCCAACGCATAAAGGATAATAACCCGTTCCCCCAAGTAGTAGGTAGTTATCCAAGGTTAGCGTATCACCTCTAACTACTCCCTTTACCCAACCTACATTGATTGAAAACCAGAGGGTTGCCACAATACTATCAGGGGCTGATTTGAGACGGTGTTCAATAATGTATGAAAAGAATGTCCCCGCTGACACCGAAATAGTCGCCGTATCAACCACTACTGCCTTTGTCGGTCCACCAACCCAAGAATTCCATGATTCTCCTATTTTCAACGAATCTGATTTAACAAAGTAGGTGCTATCTGGAAGCAGGTAAAATGTATCTTGCCACGCCATTTTAAATCCATACCATCTGATATAGCCATTCTCCTCAAATAAGAAATCGGTTTCATGTAACGAATCGTTAATCGTCATCATTTGAACAAAGCCTGGATATCCGTTCAAAGTGTCAAAGTCAATGATTAAATAAGTTAACCCCTCCGTGCGGTAATACCTGACTGTGGAATCTGAACTTGATATCTTCCGGTAGCAGAGGTTTCCCAGAGTATCAACTATTGCATCGATTGTTTCGGTCTGACCGCCGTAGGACCAGGTATTGCCCACCCCCAGAGGAAAGTAGCCTAAGATGCCAGGGAATATGGTGTAGGAAGTAAGGGCTGATGTCCCACCAGGGCTATCCCAAATTAATTCTCCAACATCTTCGGCATAGATAGCCATCACCTCAATGGTGCTATCAGGCAATTCCATAATGTATTGCATCCGTATACAGGGGAAAAAAGTTCCCGCGGGCACCGTCACCGTGGTGTCTACAGCCATCACCCTCGAATGGACGGGTGTATCGCCAACTGCAAAGTCAACGGTATCAGACCAGGTTTGTCCCAGCTTCGGCTCGATAGGAACTATTCTCCAACCCTTGGAAAAGTCGAGCCAATCACCACCTGGAGTACTACGTGCCTGGAAGATAATGAACTGCCCGAAACCTTGGGTAGCTCCCATAAAGCTTAGAATTATGAAGCCTAAAATGAGACATCTCATAATAAACCTCCCTTTAGAAATTGTTACAATCTGCTTTTGGATCCGCGCTTCACAACCAGTTCTTAATTTCAAAGCTTTTCCCTTTGCTTCACCTCCCTTTCTTTGTGTCCATGTTAAATCACTAAAGCCTATTTTAATTTACTAACCTCTCTTCCTCTTTGAGTTCTAGAGCCTTGTTTCCCCCATGAGTATAGCCGGCTTTTGGTATCTGTCAACCGACCTTGATCAGATATTCGAGTAGTCTTTAACTGTAACTTTTTTTTGCGATCCAGATGTCCTTGAAAAGCAGAGATGCACCCATAAGGGGTGCAGTACAGGGCTTTCTCTCTTTACCAGAACTATTTTAGCAAGACCATCTTCTTTGTCTCTGTGAAATCCCCAACTCCGAAGGAGTCCGGAGTCCTTCGGAGCTCAAGCCTGTAGAAGTAGATGCCAGAGGCTAAATCTGACCTTCTGCTATCTTTTCCATTCCAACAAACGGCATAGTTTCCAGCGGATTTGTATTCATCCACTAAGGTTCTTACCTCTTGCCCCAGGGTGTTATAGATAACCAACTTCACATGGCAGCACTCCTCCAGTGCATACTCAATCTGCGTCCTTGAGTTAAAAGGATTTGGGTAGTTGTCCCCGAGTCTAAAGCAAATTTGAGGTTCTTGACTGATTTCCTGAACAAATACCGTCCCCATAGTCGATTTGATTGTTGGATCTCCCAATAAAACGAAATTATATGGAGCGAAAATATGCATCAGATTATTATTTGCCCAGAACTTAAATGCATCCCCGTAGTTGGATTCTAAATTGTCGTGCAGATAGTCCGTGAAGTAGTATAGATTATTAAAGCCTCCTACTCCGGTGAAGCCCATAGCACACAACCCAAAATCGCCATTATCGTGCGTTTTGGCAAAGGTATAAATCCCACCAAGATAATTCGGGGATGAGGGGAAAGAGACATAATTGTCCCACCTGCAAGCCGAGCAGGCGTTCAACATATAAAACACGGCATTTTTGGGAGTTTCCAGAAGGTCGCCTGTATTTATACTCCCGCTGTACATCTGATGTAGAGAGGGGGTCGAGTGGGCCAAGAGATATATCAGCCTGCTCCCGTCAGTTTCAGAGAGACGGGTAAGATACCGGGATTTAGTGCAATGAGGATCTTTAGTTTCCTCGGAGAAAATGCCGGAGAAGTTCATTGAATGATCTACAACTGGGGAGTTGATTGCATCACAAAGATGAACTCGGCTGGGGATCGAATAATTGCCACTCCGGAGAGCGTGATTCCAATCGAAATAGTCTCTGATGATTGAAGCTTCATCTTTACCTGGAATATCAAGGTTGTGTGCCATAATTCTGCCCAGCCATATCTCCGATTTATACTCCTCTCTGTTTACTCCTGGTGATTGGTAATCAAATGTAACGAGAAACTCGTCCTTGAAGGTGTTACAGCTCGGATACTCGTAACAGTAAGAGACATAGGGTGGGACGCTGTCACAGAGATAAGAGTCAAGGTTTTCGATTATCGTCCATTCTCCGGTGAGATCAGTATAGTACATGTCGCAGGCGTCCAATGAAAAATACCACTTCTGATGTGACGGGTCAGAGAAGTTCCCTGTCAGTACTACTGTATATGCCGCTGGAATGTCGCCGATCAGAATGGCTCCTTGGAGGCTGTCTCTGTTCCAATGTGCACTCAGAGTATCCTTTATAACAGATGGGCTTGTAGTATCAGATATTTCCTACCTAACTGACAAATATCCCTCCTGCTTCAAGTCAGTCCTCTTCGAAGGTGGAACATGCACCAGCTATAGATGGGTAGAGATCCTCATTCACGATTAGCAAAATCCTTCCTGAAGCGTAAGCATCTGATAGGCTAAATGGCATGCTTAGAGCCAAAGCCATTATGGAAATAAAAAAGAGCATTTTCATCTCAACCACCCCCATGATTGGTTTAAATACAGCTTTACTTTTAGATTTTTTAGCTATATCCCATCTCCAATCAATTCAAATCCTTTATCGCATAAGAGATGTTAATCCGAATAGGATCACTTGAGCAAGATCATCCTCTTCGTCTCCACAAAGTCTCCTGCCTGAAGGCGATAGAAGTAGACGCCTGAGGCAAAGGAGCTTGCATCCCACCGCACTGAGTGATATCCTGCTTGCTGTTTTCTATCAACCAAGGTGGCTACCTTCTGGCCCAGAAGATTGTAAATATCCAGCCTAACTTTGGCATCCTGGGGCAAGGCATAGTTAATCTGAGTTGTGGGGTTGAATGGGTTGGGGAAGTTTTGGGAGAGGCTAATCCTTGTTGGGAGAGTTCGTTGCATACCGGCTGTTTCTATCCCAACAGTGGTTGTATCAAGATAGAGCGTGCCAAGATGATTAATATCCGGGACAGCACCATAGTTAATCGGCCACTTGCCTATCACACGGCGGAACCAATAATCGAAATAAGGGTTGTAAACACTGTCGCCCTCATTTTGGTAAAAAACGCCGATGCCTATGGAATCATTGAGTTCAACGTTCAAATACCATAGACATTCATCACCAAACGGTAACCTTAGCTCGGCCTGCTGATGCCCCTTATTTTTCTTGAAACCATGTTCCGTGCTCTCCACGATGTATGTAGTATCTACAGATTGATGATTTGGTACGATGGGATGGAAAAGAAATGTATCTGGCGAATCTCCAGGGCGATTTCCCATGATAAAGTAACCCTCGGATGAATCCGACTCCCACTGGCCATCGTAATCCTCATCAAACCACATAAATATCATATCTCCTTTTGTATCATTAGTGTCCATTGGCACATCAAAAGCCATATATAAAGCTCCTGAGTCTTGTTTCACATACATAAAGGCACTTCCCCATTCCTCTGGTGGTTGACTGAAACCGTAACTGCCGTGCCAGTCGCAGAATCTGGAGATATCAATCCTTATTGCATCAGACCATTCATCTTCTTCCAGGATGCCATCGACAGTGGGAGTGGTAGAGAGAAAGGGCGACTTATATCTTATTGTCCCCTTCGGGGAATGGGAGAAAAACCCTCGCCTTTAGGCGAAGACTTTAACGCTTGGTGTGAATTATCTGTTTGACAAAAGAGCATCTATGTAGTAGAG
>JAOZPP010000090.1 GCA_029932675.1 bacterium | reverse complement strand
GTCGGGGCGAGAGGATTTGAACCTCCGACCCCCTGCTCCCAAAGCAGGTGCGCTAAACCGGACTGCGCTACGCCCCGTTTTCCCTCAAACCATAAGCTCTGAAGACAAAATTTAGCCTAAACCTCTATCTAAAAATCTGCCTTGCGTAAAAACCTACTACGCACTTCAGTGCGCGCAACGGGCTAAACCCCAAGCACCCAGGCTATAGCCGGGTAGAAAAGTGGGTAATGCCCTTTGACCCGCCTGGGGCAGAAGCAGATGGCCTGTCCTCTAAAATCTACCCCCTCTAAGCCATCATCAATATATCAGCCTGAACGCTCTTTGTCAAGGATCAATTCCTTTAGTATGGGCAGAATCAAGCGAAGGGCCTTCCCCCGGTGGCTTATCCTATTCTTTAGTTCCTCATCCATCTGGGAAAATGTTTTTCCATAACTGGGGACAAGAAAGATGGGATCATAACCAAACCTTCTCCCTTCCCTCTCCCTTGAGGTTATTACTCCCTCTACCCTTCCCTCCACCACCTCCTCTACCCCGTCTCCTATCAAGGCAATGGAGCAGATGAATCTTGCCTTCCTCCCTTCTAATGGAACTCCCTTCAAAAGCTCTAATACTTTCCTCCTATTCTCCTCATAAGAGGCCTTTGGCCCGGCGAACCGGGACGCCCTTACCCCGGGCGCCCCATCAAGCGCGTCTATCTCCAAAGCAGTATCATCTGCCAGGCTAAGATAACCAGTCCTTTTATGTAAAACCCTGGCCTTCTGCAAGGCGTTATCCCTGGTCGTGCTTCCAGTTTCCTCCACCTGAGGATAAGAAGGGACATCCTTAAAGGTGATCAGCTCTAAGTGCAGCCCGGAGAGCAACAACCTCAACTCTCTAAGCTTGTCCTCATTCTTGGTGGCTAGAAGAAGCTTAAGCCTCTCTTTTAGGGAACCCCTTTTCACCTCTCTATTGATTGTGGTTGATTAAAACGGACAAGCCCCTCCACTAATACCTGGTCGAAGCCGTCTCGCCTTTTCAATATGGGTTTAAACGCTAAACTCACGGCATTAATAATTGATTCGGATTAATTCCCACTCGCCAGCTTTACCTCTTACCCCTCTCCTTTTAACCTCTCTATCTCTACCAACTCTACCTTAGTGATCTTACCCTTTAAAAAGCCTCTTCCCACCCGCAAAAAGGCCTCAGGATTGTCGGTAACCAAAAAGCGGTACTCTCCTCCTTCCTTCCGCGGGTTCAAAAGGTTCTCCTTTTTCAAAAGCTCCTTTAGCTCCTTTGATGTCTCCTCCGCGGAGTCAATCAGCCCTACCCCCCTACCCATAACCTCTCCGATTACTGCCCTAAGAAGCGGGTAGTGGGTGCATCCCAAGACCAATGTGTCTACCCCTTCTTGTTTGAGGGAATGAAGATACTCTTGGGCGATGAGTTTAGCTACTTCCCCTTTAGTCCATCCCTCCTCGGCTAAGGCCACAAATAGGGGACAGGGCTTGGCAATTACCCTGAGCTTAGGGTCCAGCCTTTTGATGGCTTGGTTGTAGGAGCCACTTTTGATGGTGGCCCTGGTCCCGACAACCCCTAAGATTCCATTTTTCGTCGCCTCTACCGCGGCCCTTGCCCCCGGCTCTACCACCCCCATTATAGGAAGGGGAAACTTCTCCCTTAGCACATCCAGAGCCACCGATGAGGCAGTATTACAGGCAACTACTATTGACTTTACCCCCAAACGGGAGAGAAATCCCACATTTTGTAAAGCAAACTTCCTTACTATCTCCGGAGAACGGGAACCATAAGGATACCTCCCCGTGTCTCCAAAGTAGATTATATCCTCCCCAGGAAGCCTCTTCATCACCTCAGAGGCCACTGTAAGTCCTCCCACCCCGGAGTCGAATATACCTATGGGGTCATTTTTGCTCAAGCTCAACCTCTCCCTCTATACCTCTCCTTGAACTCCTTTATGCCCTCGTATAAAGCCTCAGCAACCTTCTTCTGGAACCAGGTTTGTTTCAGAAGCCTCTCATCCTCTGGGTTGGAGATGAAGGCCACCTCTACCAGGACGGCAGGCATAAACGCACCATTAAGGACATAGAATCCGGCCTGATCTACCCCCCTACCCCTCATCCCCAGCTTGGATAACAACTTGTCCACCATTATCTCGGCAAGCTCGCTCGATTCCTTATGGTATTCGTTCTGGAGCATATCAAGGAGGATAAAATCAAGGTCACTCAACTCCTGAGGCGAGGGCAAAGGGCTTTCAAACCTCACCGCCGAGTTTTCAGCGGCTGCTATAGCCCGCGCATCATCATTCTTGGCATAATCCAGGAAGAATACCTCAAAACCTTTCACCTTCCTCTTTCGGCTGGCATTAGCATGGATACTTATAAAGAGGTCTGCGTTGTTCTCATTGGCGATCTGGGTCCGACGGGAGAGAGAGAGAAACTCATCTTTCTCCCTGGTGAGAATCACCTTTAACTTTAACCTCGTCCTCAAAAGCTCCTTCAACCTGAGGGCAATCTTTAATACCACATCTTTTTCCTTAAGTCCGGTGGGCCCAATGGCTCCAGGGTCTCTCCCCCCATGTCCAGGGTCGATGACCACCACGTCCAGGGGATTCTCCTCCCCCGGAAGCTCCATTGACCCCTTCTCCCAAAGGGAGAGGATAATCCGGGGAGGGTTTGACTTATAGTATGATTTATACTTGACATTCGCTCGGTTCAGCTTAAAGGTGATCCGACAGGTGGTATCCTGGAGGGATGACCTTATCTCCTTTATTACCCCCTGCGGTAGGATGGAGGCCATCCCCTTCTGCCAGGGTTTGCCCCCAAGGATGAGCAGACTGATTTCGTCGTCCTTTCCCTGGCCGACCTCATACTTCAATGGCCTGGTCAGGTGAAGGATAACCAAGGTGCCATTCTCCTTAGGCTTTATATCTATACTTGATATGTTAACCGAAGGGGGAGGGTGGAGAAAGGCTGAATGGGATGGATCCCAAGCTAACTCCTCTCCAGTAAAGATGGAAAGGGCGGGAAGTATGTATTTCACCGGAACCCATACTTGCCCCCTTATCCACCTCACTGGATAAGGCATATTCAGAGCCTGACCGTCGGCCACCACCACCCTGCTCAGGGGGGTAAGCCTCAGTCGGTGCTCACCATGTTTAAGGATCAGCTTCTGGAGATAGGGCTCAAAAAAGAGCTTTGCTCCAGTAAACTTGGCCAATTCCTGGACGGAGATATACTCAATCCCCTCTACCTGCTTTGTAACTAGCCTTTCCTGCGCCTGTAAGCAGGAGCCAAGTAGAAGGAGGATTTTAACCAAAAGAACAGTCCTCCTAATCATACCCCCGCTTCAACCTCCTCTCCAGATCCCTCTTTACCTCCCTCTCAGCTATCTCCCTTCTCTTGTCGTAGAGCTTCTTCCCCTTGCAGAGTCCCAGTTCTACCTTTGCCACCTTCCCCTTAAAGTATACCTTCAGGGGGACGAGGGTAAACCCTTTCTCAGCCGTCTTTCCCAAGAGCCTTTTTATCTCCCAGCGATGAAGAAGAAGTTT
Organism: bacterium; assembly: GCA_029932675.1. Classification (GTDB taxonomy): domain Bacteria; phylum SM23-81; class DAOVCL01; order DAOVCL01; family DAOVCL01; genus DAOVCL01. The sequence continues at coordinate 6,702 of JAOZPP010000090.1, read as the reverse complement.
CCTCTTTCGATCGGGGTCATGGTTGAATCGGGAGGCATTTGGGTAAGGGCTAATATGCATATTATGGAGGAAGACCTCCCCTTGCTCCACGCGGGCGAAGCTGTCTTTGAGGTTTGCCCTCCCCTGACGAAGGGATTTAACTTCAGTTCCTTCCAGCACCATCCCTGCTTCGTAGGTCTCTAAGACCTCGTAGTCACGCTTTGCTTTTCTGTTAGTGATAATCATAGTTCAGCTATGGAATATAGGAAGGGTTGCTAACTATGGCAAGAAGATTTTGAAATTCCGAAAAGTTGAATGGGATTTTTCCCTTGATAATGTCAAATTTTGGTATATATTGTCATTTTGACAGGAGGCTTAATGGAGATTAAGGTTACCCCAGAGCTTGTGGCCCAACACGGGCTGACCCCTGAGGAGTATGAGAGGATAAAGGAGATCCTGGGCAGGGAGCCAAACTTCACCGAACTGGGCATATTTTCGGTGATGTGGTCTGAGCATTGTAGCTATAAGAGCTCTCTCCCCTGGTTGAAGAGCCTTCCCCGCGAGGGGGAGAACCTCCTGGCCAAAGCCGGGGAGGAGAACGCGGGGGCAGTAGAGATTGGCGATGGTTGGGTAGTGGTCTTCAAGATGGAGAGCCATAACCACCCCTCGGCAGTAGAGCCCTATCAGGGGGCAGCGACTGGAGTAGGGGGAATAATGAGGGACATATTCGCGATGGGGGCAAGGCCCATCGCTTCCCTCAATTCCCTCCGCTTCGGAAACTTGGAGAGCCCCCAGACCAGATACCTCTTTGACGGGGTGGTCAGGGGAATTGCCGACTATGGCAACTGCTTTGGTGTTCCCAATGTCGGGGGGGAGGTTTACTTCGAGGATACCTACCAGGAGAATCCCCTAGTCAATGTCATGGCCTTGGGAGTGGCCAAGAGGGGATATCTGGCTTCTGCCTTAGCTAAAGGCCCAGGGAATCCCGTATTTATAGTGGGCTCCTCTACGGGAAGGGATGGAATCCATGGAGCCACCTTTGCCTCCGAGGAACTGAATGAAAAATCTCAAGCCAGGCGCCCCTCAGTGCAGATAGGCGATCCTTTCATGGAGAAACTCCTCTTAGAGGCTTGCTTGGAAGCTATCCGGGGTGGCCACATAGTTGGCATCCAGGACATGGGGGCAGCGGGAATCACCTGTTCGACAAGCGAGATGGCTGCCAAGGGCGGATGTGGGATGAAAATCGACCTGGATAAGGTCCCCCGCCGGGAGGAGGGGATGATCCCCTATGAACTCATGCTCTCCGAATCACAGGAGAGGATGTTGCTGGTAGTGGAAAGGGGCTATGAGGAGGAGGTAAAGGCGATATTTAAGAAGTGGGAGCTCAACTGCGAGGTCATCGGTCAGGTGGTGGAGGAGGGTTGGCTCAAGGTGAGGGAAGGCGGGGAGGTGGTCGCTTCCATACCGCCACACAGCTTAGTTGTGGGTGAGGGGGCCCCTGTCTACAAAAGAAAGGAGAAGAAACCCAAATACTTAGACCGGGTGGGAAAGAGATTGAAAGGAAGATTTCCCCCTCCAGCCGATTTTAACCAAGCCCTGCTTAAGCTCCTTTCCTCCCCTACTATTTCGAGCAAGGAATGGGTTTACCGTCAATATGACACTATGGTGAGGACAAACACGCTCCTTCCCCCTGGTTCTGATGCTGCAGTGATCAGGATAAAAAAGTTAAACAAGGGCTTAGCCCTTACTGCAGATGGAAATGGGCGCTACTGCTACCTCGATCCAAGGATGGGGGGAAGGATAGCTGTGGCTGAAGCGGCCAGGAACCTGATCTGCTCGGGGGCAAAACCCTTAGCAGTCACGGATTGCCTTAATTTCGGCAATCCAGAAGATCCCGAAGTCTTCTGGACATTTGCCCGCTGCGTGGAGGGAATTGGAGAGGCTTGCCGTGCTATGCAGACTCCAGTCACCGGTGGCAATGTAAGCTTTTACAACCAGAGCCCTCAGGGCTCCGTATATCCCACTCCGGTAATCGGGATGGTGGGGTTGATAGATGATTTGGATAAGGTCACTACCCAATGGTTTAAGGAAAAAGGGGACTTGATCCTTCTCTTGGGGGAGAATAGGGGAGAGTTAGGAGGGAGCGAATATCTAAGGGTAATCTATGGGATGGTGGGAGGAGGGTGTCCTGTTCTGGATTTGGACTATGAACTGAGGGTTCAGGCCCTCTGTAGATGGGGGATCGCTCAAGGATTGGTAAAGTCGGCCCATGACCTCTCCGAAGGAGGTCTGGCCATAGCCTTAGCCGAAGCTTGTTTGGCCTCTCCGGAGGGGAGAGTGGGGGCCTGGGTTGACTCCTTGGATGGCCCAGATGAGGTCTCCTCCCTTTTTGGCGAGTCACAGTCGCGAATAATAGTTACTGTTGAGGATGAGGGTTGGAAGAGGCTTAAGGAGAAGGGGGACAACTCTGGGGTAAAGGTGAGGGTAATCGGCAAAGTAGGGGGGGATAAGTTGAAGATAGGTAACCTCGTTGATCTGGATTTAGGTAGACTGGAGGATGAATATAGGTTCTCCTTGGTCAGGATTATGGAGGGTAGGAGTTGAAAAAAATTCTCTTAGCTACCGATGAGGAGGATCTTGCTCTTCAGATAGACGCCTCCCTTCAAGGGTATGAAAAGGTCTGGGTCAAGGATCCCGCGCGACTTCTCAAGGCTTTGCGGGAGGACGGCTTCTTTCTTCTGCTCTTTGACCTCTCCCTTCCTGGGTTCTCCACAGAAAAACTCCTTCAGAGGGTTGTCGCCAAGTATATGGGAACAAGTGTGATCATCTTAGTCAATCAGGAGAAGAGGGAGAGGGCCATGGAGCTCTTTGAGTTAGGGGTAGAGGACTGGGCGCAGAAGCCCATTGACCCGGAGAGACTACAGATCAAGGTCAACAGCCTCCTGCGCAAGCGCAAGGCGATCAAAGCCTGTGGTTTGGTGGGCAGATCGGAGGAGATAAAACAAATAGCCGAAACGGTGCTCCAGATCGCCCCCACCAATGTCACCGTTCTCATCCAAGGGGAGAGTGGAACTGGAAAGGAACTCATTGCTAAGGCCATTCACCAGAACAGCCCCCGGAGGGAGAGGCCATTTGTCACCCTTAACTGTGGGGCGTTGGCAGAGGGAGTCTTAGAGAGCGAGCTCTTTGGTCATGAGAAGGGGGCGTTCACCGGTGCCCTTTCCCGACGACTGGGAATGTTCGAATTGGCCCATGGGGGGACTATCTTTCTCGATGAGGTCGGTGAGCTCTCCCCCGCCACCCAGGTAAAGCTCCTCAGGGTATTGGAAGAAAAGGAGTTCATGCGGGTGGGGGGAAACCACACTATTCAGGTTGATGTGAGGGTAGTGGCAGCAACCAATCGAGATTTAAAGGCAGAGGTAGAGGGGGGAAAATTCAGAAAGGACCTCTATTACCGGCTCTGCGTAGTAAAGATAGATGTTCCCCCTCTAAGGCAGAGGAAGAGGGATATACCACTTCTCATCTATGAATTCATTGAAAGGTTCACCAGGGAGAATCAGCGAGATTTTGCCGGCCTCACCGAAAGAGCGATGAAGAAACTGGTCGAATATCACTGGCCGGGGAATGTGCGAGAGCTAAAGAATCTTGTTGAACAGATGATTGTCCTATCGTCGGAAAGGAAGATTGACGCTCCAGATATAGAAAGCTACATCCAGTCACGGTCACCGGAAAGGGAGGAGTTCCCCGTGAGGGTAGGTAAGTCTATAGAATCAGCCGAACATGAGCTTATCTATCGAGCCATACTCAGCTTAAAGGATGAAATGACCACCTTAAAGGAGATGCTTAAGGGGGGAACCCTCATTCGTCCTGCCGTAGCTGTTCCCCTTACTGAGGGGGAGGAGAAAACTTTGGAGGTGAGCAAGATCTCAGAGGTGGAGAAGGAACTGATCCAGAAAGCCCTCCGCCAGGTGGGAGGAAACAGGAAAAAGGCTGCCCAGATATTGGGGATCGGGGAGAGAACCCTCTACCGTAAATTGCAAAGATATGGGTTAAGATAGACTGGCTTCAAATATCTCTTAAAAATCAAGGAATTAGCGAAGTATCCCTTATGAATAAAGTTGGGACCGCAAGGGAGCTAAGTTCTGAATAGATGGGAATAAGTGTATCTGCTACCTAACTGTAAAAGACTTGTCTCTATATAAGGAAAAACCCTCAGCGGTTAGAGGAGTTGCCCCCAAATTCTTAATGGGCTAGGCCAAAGATGGAGCTTCAAGTGGGGTCCGATTCCCTTCCATAAAATGCCATTAGCCAATTACCTTTTCTCCTATTATCACCCTCCCCTTAAGTCTCCCCAGAAGGGGAAAGGAGTGAGCAAGAAGGATAAGGGAACCTCCGCTTTTGGTCCTTAAGGAGAGCCTCGTCTTCCCATCCGGCTCTTGTTCCTCCTGGTCTATGAGTTCAGAGATGGGTTTCCCCTCAATCTCTGAGGGAGAAAAACCCGTTGCTTCCGAGAATGCCCGATTGGCCATAGTCATCTCCCCCCGCTCATTAAAGGCCAGAAAGGGACTCTTCAAGGAGTTGAGTATCTCCAAAGCAGGACTTCCCTCCTCTTCTTCGACCACTTGCTGGACCACTGAAATGGCCCCGATTACTTCCCCTCCCCTCTCTAAGGGTTTGGTGCGGAACTCTACTTCCCTTTCTTGACCATCAGAGGTAGATATGTTGAAGGTCACACGAACAAGCTCATCGGCCAGGGAAAGTTCTCTCAGGTGCGACTGGGCTACACCCCCTTGATCCGGTAGGACTATCCTTTCGAGGGTCTCTCCAAGAAGCTGATTCACTCGGTATCCTAAGACCTTCTCCGCCTGTTTATTGAGAGAAGTAAACCTCCCTTCGCTATCAAAGGTAACAATTCCTTCTTCAGAAGCCTCCACCATCTTCCTTAACCTCTCCTCCGATTCCTTCCTCCCCGTGATGTCTCTGGCAATACATTGCATCCCCACTACCTCTTTATCGACAACGATTGGAGTATAGTTAACGGCCAGAGTGATCCTCCTCCCCTCTTTATCAAGAACTTCAACCTCCACCTCTTTGGGATTCCCCTGAGACCAAATCCTCTGGAAGGATTCTTCAAAATCTTCCCTCATCTCCGAGGGGATAAAATTAGAGAACTTTTCCCCAACCAGCTCTTCCTTAGATCGGCCAGTCACCTCCTCCATCTTTTTGTTTACAAAAGTAAGGATACCATTGGCCGCTAAGGTAAAGATAGGATCATTGGCATGTTCTATTAGTCCTCTATACTTTTTCTCCGACTCCTTTAACTTCCTCTTCAAATCCTCCTCCCGCTCCCCTAACCTTCTCCTCTCCTCGACCCTCTCTATGGTTTTCCTCAGATCAGTGGTGAGACGAGACTTGGGCACATAATCATAGACCCCTTCCCTGTAGACTTGGATCAACTCTTCAGCGGAGAGATCGCCCCCAAAAAGGATGACTGATGTCCTCGGGCTTTTCTCCTTCATCATCCTCCAGAGGTCTCTCCCTTTCATTTCACAATCAATCAGAACCAGCCCAATCCCATCCTTTTCAACCACCTCCAACGCCTCCTGGGGGTCTTCTGCCGCGATTACATCCTCCCCTTCGAGTATCTTCTTGATCTCGTTCAAGGTAGATCGGCTCGATGAGATGGCTATTAACCTCAGTTGGCTCTTATTTTCCATTTCTTTCCTAGGCAACTCCTAATGTATAAAAATCCCCTTTGGGGACATTATCGACAAGATAATCAAGCTATTCTAATCCAGGGTTTCTTGAAAAAATTAAAATACTGTTATCTCGTCAGAAAAAAACCACTGGAAGGGCACCAATTGCAATGTAAAGTTTCACTCTCCTGTGAGGTTGTTCACCCTCTTCATCAACTTGGATTTCCTTCGGGCAGCCAAATTCTTGTGGATTACCCTCTTTTGGGCAGCTCTATCCAGGATAGATGCCGCTTCCTTGACCGCCTGCAAAGCAGTTTCCTTATCTGGGGCAGCGAGAACCTTCTTCGTTACCGTCTTGATACGGGTCTTATAAATCTTGTTTTGTAACCTCTCTACTTTGCTTTTTCTTAGCCTCTTTTCTGCTGATCTATGTGTGGCCACCTACTCCTCCTTCTTTAAGTGACATCTGCCGCTGAGTAACCGAGATGGGCAAAAATTTATGCCGGAGGTCGGACTCGAACCGACATGTCCATAAAGGACGGGGGATTTTGAGTCCCCTGCGTCTACCAATTTCACCACTCCGGCAAACACAATTTAATATAACCCACTCACCCTCCAAGTCAAGGAATTTTTTGCCCAATTGAAAGTCCAGGCTGGGGCAAGCGGAAATGGTTGTCCCCAGACCCTTGAGGTGGCAGCCCCCTCTTCTGCCCTTTTACCCTCAGAACAGGGGATCCGTGGGCCCAGTGCTTCTCTGCGACTCTTTGATAATCAATGGATAAAAAAGGAAATCCCTATGCTTTCCAGATACTTGCTGCTTAAAGACTTCCCTCACCCAGTTTCAATTAGCTCAATAGAAAATTCCTATTTACTGCTTATTATGTAACCTTAAATAATTCCAACTTTTCTGCCTGATTTTATTCCCTTAGATTTTGGTACTGGGAAGGCAGATGGTAACCAGGGTGGGGGGGCCGGGGGTCCAAGGGAGGGGGGAGAGGTAGGGTTAGGAGGAGAGGTGATGGGGGGA
>JAOZPP010000116.1 GCA_029932675.1 bacterium | reverse complement strand
CTCTACTACATAGATGCTCTTTTGTCAAACAGATAATTCACACCAAGCGTTAAAGAGTGGATAGTCTGGGTGATCAGCTCTATCTCCTTGCTGAAGCACTCTGCCAAGCGGATGTAGCTATCTAAGGGCTGGCGATAGCAGGGGCGTAGTTCCAGCCCCTTAAGCCAGCGCAGGCTTTTCTTGCCAAAGATATCGGTATAGGGGGATTCCAACCCATTCTTGGAGAGGATGGCATGTACTCTGTTCTTCAACCGGGTGCGCATGGCCACCAGGAAAGCGCGAGAGCGAAGCATCTCTCTGGTATCCCTCACCTCCCTGGGAGGGATATAGGCGGTGGGTAGATAGTTGGTGCGTAGGAGGTCAGCCAGTATAGTGGAACTGATCTTGTCATTCATTATCCTGGCCGAGGCTATTGCTTTGGTTTTAGCAGGATGAGCAAGGGAGACATCTTGCTCTTCAAGCAGGTCGTAGAAGTAGTACCAGTTATAAGTAGCCTCTATAGCCACTCCGCTCTCTGAGGGGAGGTAGTCTACATATTGGATGAGAGATTCCCGCTCATTAGATAGCCTGAATTGGCGGCTAATGGTACCCCCTTCATCCATCTCAGTGATGTGTGAATATTTCTTATGAAAGTCAACACCGACATATAACATGGTTGCACCCCCTCTGCTTTAGGTTTCTTCCTCTAACCCTCATTATACAACCAAAATGCGAGGGGTGCAACTTTTTCATAATATCAAACCTTTAAATACTAATTTAGGTCTCCTCCGGGGGCCAAACCCTTTTCTCCCCCCACCTCCGTCAGAACAGTTACCATTCTCCATGTAAGGGCACACCTTTAGGTTTGTCCGTTCCTTCGGACTCCAATGTATCGGAGTCCCTACGGCCCCACCTACCCCAAAACAAAAAACCGACCTGCGTTCACGCGGACACTGTGGCAGATCGGTTGTTTCCCCTCTATTGGACTTCAGCTATAAAATATGCTGGAGAACTATTGTTTTTTGCCCCCCGACTAACCCCACCTTCTCCTTTTTGTGAGGTAAGGTCTCCCACCATTGGATGCCTTTCGTAAGTATACTTAAAGATACTGAATCACATCCTTCCTGTCAAGGTTTTTTCTCGTTTGGCAAAGTTCCCTCCAGCATTCTTTTGAGATGTAGGGACAAACCTTTAGGTTTGTCCGTTCTCGGACAGGGCTGAAGCCCTGTCCCTACGGCTCCATCTACCCCAAAACAAAAAACCGACCTGCATTCACGCGGACACTATGGCAGATCGGCTGTTTCCTCCTATTGGACTCCAGCTTTTGAATATGCTGAAGAGCTCTCGCTTTTTACCTCCCGATCCTTCCCTACTCTATCTTGTTTTCTTAGAAAGGCAAGGTTTTTCATCTCAGGAGCTTCCTTGAGGACACTTAAAGATAACGAATCGCGCCTCACCCCTCAAGACCTTTCCTCCCCTGCCTAATGGAATGCAGCAACCTCTCGCAGGTTTCAAACCCACGGGAAGGTTGATCTTTCATATCCCATCAGGGCTCCTGCCCTGACGGAAGAGCCTTAATTGGTAATTAAGGGTTTGACCCCACTCCGTTCATTGGAGGCATTCCTCTTCGTGCGTAAACGTTTAGCATGGGCAATTTCTATTTCATCTCTATGTCTATTGGCTTCCTCGATACTCCTGAATTTAAAGATCCCTTTAGGGTAACTTATTGAAGATAACTCATTCGCAAATTCCCAGAGCTCTCCAACTTTATCATAGTATTTCTCATCAGGGTTGAAATTCCAAAGGGCTCTTTCCGCTTCTTCAAATGTTTTGTATTTATAAATTGGCATAGTACTTCAGAATTAGTTTTTCTTGTTTTGCTTCGATCCTCTATCAATGATAATTTCTCTCAAAAATTGAGCATCCATTTTATCCCTATATCGTAAGCTATCCTTCTTTAAGCTATATAACATTTCTGGTGTTGCGATTTTTACTTTCACATTTCGGTATTCAATGATCTCATATTCCAGATCTTTAAATGATACAGCTTTGCCAAGTCGGCTCATAATGTCTATATAAAAGCCATTAGGTGTTCCATAACGGATGACGGGATAATTTTGTAACTCATCTAAGGTAATTTCTTCAATAGAGGTATCATTAAACACTGAAATTAAAGCCTTCTTGAGATTTTCAATATTCTTAGGTGTCATTTTGATAAAGAGGTCTATATCTCGAGTCAACCTCTCCATACCATGAAGAATTACAGCAACTCCACCGATCAAAACATAATCAACGTTATACTCATCAAGTGCTTTTAGCACTGATATAAATTCCTTAAACTGATTTGCCATAGGAGACTTTTATTTTCATTGTTCCTGCTATCCATTTATAGATAGCATACCTCTATCGAAAGTTTAGAGATAAAGATTTAACCTTTCACATCAGTACCAGAATAATATAGCAACCCAAAAATGTCAATATCTATTTTCTGAGGGTTAACCTCTTTACTGTCAGGATTTACCTCCTGATAGCACATTATCCCTGCAGGGGCCCTAATAGCACCTAAAAACCCCTATCGCAGCCAGCTTTGGGGAATGGTACTGGGAAGGCAGATGGTAACCAGGGTGGGGGGACTGGGGGGTCCAAGGAAGGGGGGAGGGGGTGGGGAAATTCCTCCGCCAAAATCGTCCGCCCTTCTGTGCC
>JAOZPP010000115.1 GCA_029932675.1 bacterium | reverse complement strand
AGTCTTCGCCTAAAGGCGAGGGTTTTTCTCCCATTCCCCGAAGGGGACAATAAATACCTTGCTTTAGGAACGAACCTCCAGTATGCTGTCGTTAAAACCTTTTGGGGAGATATAAACAAGGATTGAGGGAACATATTCATAAGGGAGAGCTGCGGATTATCCGCTCAGGTCGACGGTGTGGAGGGTACTTTCATCCACGATGAGCTCACCTTCGTTGATGATCACGGGGTTTTCACCTCCTTTGCCGAGAAGATCCCCTTAAGGATCTTCACCACCAATGAGGTAGTCTGGTTCTTAAGGGATGCTGGATTTGCCAAGGTGAGATGGTTTCGCGGATGGGATGACCGGAGGGAGAAAAGGGGGAATACATTCCGATTGGTCTTCGTCGCCCAAAGGTAGTCCCCCTTCCCCTCCAATCGCCCAGGAGATTCATCCTGGGCGATTTCATTTCTCCAGGTTGGTTAAGGGGTGATTGGAATTTCAGGCACTTGGCTCTGCTTTCCCTTTATGTAAGCCAAATTCGGCTCAGCATCGAACAAGGGAGACTTTTTGTGTAACATTTTCCTCCCCTCATTCGTCTTTAAAGTGGAATGAAGAAGAAGGCGGGGCTTAAAAGGATAATGAGAAACTATCAGGACTGCATCTACAGCTATTCATTCTATATTTTAGGCAACAGGGAAGATGCCGAAGATATCACCCAAGAGGTTCTGATCAAGGCTTGGCAAAATTTAGACTCTCTCAGTAAGAGATCTATCAAAACCTGGATAATGAAGGTAACCAGGAACCTTTGCATTGACCACCTGCGCCACCGGAGAGTGGAGCAGACCACTAAGCCAGATCCTCTGCCTCCTGGGAATCCAGAGGCTATAGTTGAAGGAAGGGAGGTCCAGGTCAGGGTTAGGGAGGCGATAAGTAAACTCCCCTTAGCCCTGAGAAGTACGGTCATCCTCCGAGAGATCCAGGGATTAAAATACAAGGAGATAAGCGAAATCCTTGGTATCCCCCTCAATTCAGTGAAAGTTCGCCTTTGGAGGGGAAGGAGGCTCCTTCGCCAAATCCTCTCCCCCGTTCGGAAGAGATGAACTGTCAGGAAACCCAGGAAAACTTAGAGGCATTCTTAGATGGGGAGTCTCCCCGTCAAGTGAAAAAGGAGATAAAAGCCCACCTGAAAGTCTGCCCACAATGCCGGGAAGGTTGGCTAAAAGCTCAGGAAGTAAAAGCTTTGCTTCACTCCCTTCCCGTAGAGAGATGTCCATCCTCAGTGGAGAGGAGGATATGGGCAGAGATCCCTTTGAAAAGGGAGGGGTCTCACTGGCCCCTCCTGCGGCGGATCAAGATCGCCTTAGCCGCGGGGGTCTTTATAGCCGCGGCTGTAGTTGGGATTCATTACCACTATCGGCCTCATCCCCTCTACACCCCAGACCAGGTAGCTAAGGGTCAAGCAGGGGTTAGGCTCGCCTTAGCCTATTATCAGCACGCCACCCAACTCTCCGCTCAGGTAATCGAGAGGGAGACGCTCATCCCGCTGAGAAATGGATTTAGAGAGGCCTTTAAGATCTTTGAGAAAAGGAGGAAATTATGAAATATCCCCTAACATTACTTTCCCTTTGGTTATCCGTTTTTCTCTTTTCTTCCGGAACCTCCTTTGGCGATGAACAGGTAAAAAACCTCCCTGGATATGTGGATTTCAGCTTGTTGGGTGAGTTCCAGGACTCGAAGGAATCAGTGGAAGTTACCATTAAGGCTCCTCTCCTCTCCATCATCGCCAAGACAGCCAGGAAGGAGGACCCCACGCTCTCTAACCTCCTCTCCGGTCTAAAGCTAATTCAGGTGTATACCTTTAGTCTGAAGGGGCCAGGGGGTGAAGCAATAAAGGAACAAGCTGATAAGATTACCCTTGATCTCCAGAAAAAGGGATGGGAGCGGATAGTTAGGGTGAAAGAACCAGGGGAGAAGGTGGAGATTTACATTAAAACTGTGGGAGGCGAGATAGCCGGTTTGGTCGTCTCGGCTGTCGAAAACAAGGAAGAGGTCGCTTTTGTGAACATTGTCGGGAAGATCAACCTTGACTCCCTGGACAAGCTGAGCAGCCAATTCAACCTCCCAGGACTTGATTCCTTGAAGGCAAAGGCGGTGGGTGAAAGATGAAACTGAAGTGGCTCTCCTTTGCTCTGGTCCTCCTCTGGGGACCATCCCTCCTCTCCGGCTGTATCACCAACCCGGATCTGGAAGATGTGCCGCATATCTTCTCCGAAGAGCTTAAGCCCGCCAAGCTGGAGGCAAAGGTAAAACTGGAGTTGGGACCAGGCTTTCTCTCCTTAGCCAAATTGGGGGTAAACCTCACCGATTCTGAGGCCAAGAGATACCTTGCCGATATCAGAAAGGTTGAGTTAGGTGTATATGAGATTTCTGGTCTCCCTCCGCTAAAGGGAATGAGCCTCTGGGAGGAAATCCCTCGTAAAATGGCTCAAAGGGGATGGGAGACCCTGATTAAGGCAAAGGAGCAAGACGAGGTCTCCCTGATCTTCTATCGGCTGAAGAAAAGAGGGAAGGGTTTAATTTACCTGATAGATCTAAACCAGACCGAGCTTGTGTTGGTTAAAGTAGAGGGAAAATTGGAGAGGCTTATTGAAAAGGCCCTCTGGGAAAACTAAACTACTACCGCCTAAAGGCGGTAGGTTTATGGGGTAGCCATAGAA
>JAOZPP010000089.1 GCA_029932675.1 bacterium | reverse complement strand
TTTTCTATGGCTACCCCATAAACCTACCGCCTTTAGGCGGTAGTAGTTTAGTTAACAGTGGACATACGGCTACACTTCGCTTCGCCTAAATTCGGTAGAGCCGAACTTCGTATGTCCGCAACCCGATAGGCAAAATGTCGCTGGCTACGCCACGAAGCCGAGGTGTGACCAAACTTTGGAGTTTGTATAGGCTACCAGTCTATATAGGGGCGACATAATAGTGATAGCCGAAATTCTGAACCCAGACTTTGAGAGGGGGAGAGTTATGAATAGAGAAGAAATTTTTGAAAAAGTTGTTCAAGTGCTTAAAAATGAAGGGGCAAGAAAGATAGCTGTCTTTGGCTCTTATGTAAGAGGGGAAGAAAAGCCGGGAAGCGATATAGACGTCATCGTGGAATTTTCAGATAGAAAAAGTCTTCTTGAACTTGTGAGAATAGAAAGGGAGTTGTCCGAAGTCTTAGGTATAAAAGCGGATTTGTTAACGGAAAAATTTATAAGTCCATATTTGATTAATACGCTAAGGAAGGAAATGGAGGTAATTTACGGGTGAGAAAAGACAACTCTGTATATTTGCGGCATATCTTAGATGCCATCTCCAGAATAAAGGAGTATACCCGAGGTATAACTTATGAAGGCTTCATGGAGGATCATCTTATACAAGATGGGGTGATAAGGCAGATTGAGATAATAGGTGAAGCTACAAAGAGATTATCTAAAGAAATCAGAGAAAACTATTCCGAAATACCATGGCAAGATATAGCGGGGATGAGGGACAAATTGATACACGATTATTTCGGTGTAGACTTAGATGCCGTCTGGGATACGGTTAAAAGGGATATTCCCGCTTTGAAACATAGATTAAGCGGGATTATTGAAAAAGGGGGAGGAGTATGAGCGAAGTTCGGAACTCTTCACCCTCTCTAACGGTCGATTCGGTGCTATCGCACTCGGACAACATGTGGATATGTGGCTTCGCCTCCGCCCAAATCCTGACTATCGTCGGAACTTCACATATCCCCATACCGATGGGCAAAATGCCGCTGGCTACGCCAGGAAGCCGAGGTGTAACCAAACTTTGGAGCTTAGCGGAGGGAATTGCTAAAGGGAGTGATAAATATGGCATTTAAAACAGCATTTCTTGCCCACACCCCTGATGCAGATCCTGAGAAGCACCGGTGCGTGATTGAAACATCTAAATACAAACTGTTTGTGGTACTGGTCAAGAATCAAGGGCAAGCCGTTGAAATCTGCAAACGGCTTGTCAAAGAGGAGGGTATTCACTCCATCCTCCTCTGCCCTGGGTTTACCCATAAGGATGTTGCTGAAATATCAGCGGCGGTTGGGGAGAGGGTTGGAGTTGCCGTATCCAGAGGGGATGGTCCAAGCATAAGGACCTCGCTGGAGGTGATGAAAAGGGAGGGTTGGTTTTAAGAAAGCTGTCTATTGTTTTACCCATTCCCTATTGGGCGAAGCCCAAATCATCGTAGATGCCGATATAATCATCGCTGGTGGCGACCAGACCATTATAATAGGGCGACCTTTCACCGGTTACATTATAGGCTCTGGAATTTCTGAAGGGGCAAACCGCAATTTACCTTCATCCATTCGACTGTTCCCAAATTGTCTCAATCCATTTAACCCATCAACCGTAGTTCCCTATTCAAGCGAGCGCCCTGGACTGGTGCAACTTATCATTTACGATGGGTTGAGCTGTTTGGTACGCGGGTTGGTATAATGAGGACCGAAATGTTCCTGTGAGGGAAGTCGGGAGGCAGAAAACAGGGGTTTTTTAGCAAGTATCTCCGGACTGGAGTCCAATAGGAAGGAGAGATAGCCGATCTGCTCGGCATCCTACCGGGGAGCAGGTCGGTTTTTGTTTGGCTGGATTATCAACTTCTCCTGCACTTTCTCATTAACCTCTCCGGGAGGACTGAAGGGTCGTCTATGCTCTACCCCTCCCCCCGCGGAAGGAGTCAACCGTAACCTTCAACCCATTGTCCAGCTCGGTGTGGGGTTCCCAGCCGAGGAGATCCTTAGCCCTCTGGTTGGAGAGAACGGATGCCTTAAGGTCTCCGGGGCGGGGTGGTAGGTGATCCACTTCTCCTCGGTATCCGGTTATCCTAATGAGCATTTCACAGAGACCTTTTGTGGTTGTCCCAATACCTGTGCCGATGTTTATGGCCAAGCCATCCCCCCGATTAAGGGAGAGGAGGTTGGCCTCGACCACATCACCCACAAACACATAGTCCCTGATGCATCCAGGATCGCCGACCTCTTCCCGTGCATGGATCTGGGGGTGGAGACCAGCCAGGAGGCGATAGGAGAAGATGGCTACTACACCTGCTTCCCCGAAAGGGTCCTGCCTGGGGCCATAGACATTGGCATATCTGAGGATGGTGTATCTCAATCCGGTAAGTTTTCCGAAGGCGCTCAGGTAATATTCAAAGGAGGCCTTGGATACCGCGTAGGGGGAGAGGGGGGAGGGTGGCTCCTCTTCCCGATGAGGGTGCACCCCCCCCTCTCCATAGATGGCTCCGCCGGTGGAGGCGAAGATTAATTTCTTCACCCCGTATTGGAGACAGGTTTGCATCAAATTCAGTGATCCTAAGATATTCACCTGTGCATCCTCAAGAGGTTTATCTATAGAGACCTTTACGCTTGCCTGGGCAGCATGGTGATTAACCACATCTGGTCTCTCCTTCTGGAAGACCTCCCCTAACTTGGGATCCCTTATGTCTATTCGATAAAATTTGGCCTCAGGGTTCAGGTTTTCCCTTCTACCGGTAGAGAGGTCGTCCACAACGGAGACCTTGTGTCCCTCCCTGATAAGCCCATCCACGAGATGAGAGCCGATGAATCCGGCTCCTCCAGTAACTAGGATACGCATTTTGGTTTGGTAGTGAAAGTCTTCATAATTACATCCAGTTGTCTAAGGTAAGGCTCCTTCTTTATTCCGGGAGCAAATAGAGCCCCATCCAATATGTATCTTCTCTTGGTTTCCCTGTCCCAGAAACAGTAGAGCTTGAATGGCCCTCCTGCTACCAGCTTCTGGTTCCGCCAAGTTCCCCAGACCTCCCATCCCTGAAGGCCATTAAGATTGACTCGACGCCATCCCAGATACTTTGGAACCACCTCATCACCTCCATAATAGGCCCTTCCCAACTCGTTCCTCTTTCCAACAGCCCATTGGGGGGTAAGGAGGCTGTCCTTGCTCGTTTCCCACCAGATGAATATCCATCTGTCAGGTGCTTTCTTTTGCAGCCAGACAAAACCAGGGGCCTCCTCCCTGAGGGAGAATCCCCAGGGGATGCGTAAACTCCAGCCCCATTTCCTGAAGACCTCTTTCTCCAGCTTCCTCTGTTCCCCTTTCTGGAAAAGCCAAACTTTGGTCTTCTCATTTAAGGCCCTCTCCATAACCGAGAAGATATCCTCCATTCCCTCAGAGATCCTCTTTCTAAGAGCGGGGAGGGTGGGAGCAGTAAGCACCATAAGTTCCTGATCATTGGCCCAAACATTTTTCTTGGCGAAGAGGAAAGCCCTACCTTCCTCAACCATGCGGCGGGCTTGAGGGCTTAAGATCGATCTGATCCTTTGGGCTGCTGGTCCTGATGAACTCAAGGGGGAGATGAGCAGAAGGTTTCTTGATTTCTTATATAAGTCGAACTTTGTTTGGTCAATTCTCCTTACGGTAAAGACCTTTTCCTCCTCGGGAGTGTAAACCCTCTTCTCGAAGACCGCCTGCAGTAAGGGGTAGAGCACCTCCCACTCTGCGGGGTTGGCCAAGACCCTAATCTCATGGTCTGAGCCAATTCCTGAAGGTAGATGTGAACATCCTCCGGAGAGGAGGAAGAGGGAAAACGGAATGAGGATTCCCCTAATAGTCAAACTTAACTCCTCTATGGATGCGGATTAAGGCAACTCATCGGGAGCTGTCTCAAATGGGGTTATTGGGGTTGCCCAGAGTTCTGATTGGTTCAATTATAATTGGCTAAACCCTGTTTGTCAACAAAAAAGCCGTTCCTTGAGGGAACGGCTTAATCGGCGCCTAATTTCCGTTTGAGCTTTTCTACTTCCTTTTCCAGTTCATCCAGCCTTTCCCTAATCTTCTCCGAAAAGAGATTTTCTTTTAACTTGCTGAGATCGGGGAATGGGAAGTTTTGCCATAACCTTTCTTCTTTGCCAATCCTGGAATATTTTGGCTTCTTTCCTATGGTGACTTTTACTGATTTCTCCTCTCCATCCCTGACAAGGAGAAGGCTAATCTCCTCACCAGGGGGAGTAGAGACAACCATCTCCCTAAGCTGAGTTGAATTCTCGACCTTTTCACCATGAAATCTAACAATTACATCCCCCCTCTTCATACCTGCTTTTTGTGCAGGGCTATCATCAACCACATCCGAGACCAGGACCCCTTTCTTTACCCCAAAATGATCCCTCAGGGAGGGCGTGAGGTCTTGGATGATCACCCCCAGCCACCCCCTTTCCACTTTTCCTTCTTTTATCAACTGGGAAGCTGCTGCTTTAGCTGTGTTTATAGGGATAGCCAGGGTCATCCCCTGATAGGGGAGATCAAGATCTGGGGGGAGGAGACTGGTGGTTATCTCCAATTTGGATGTGTGGTTAATCCCTTTGAAGAGAGAGGTCTTTACCAGCCCTGATGCCGTACCAGTGACTATCCCGATCAGCTCACCGTCTGAGTTTAAAACTGCCCCTCCCGTATTTCCGGGAAAGACAAAGGCACTTAGCTGAAGAAGACCGTCCTTTCTCTTCCCGTTGAAAAGGCCAAAGGAGACCGCAGGGGCGAGGCCGAACGAATTTCCTAAGACGATAACCCAAGAACCTGGTTTCATCTTTGTAGAATCACCCAGCTTAGCTGGTATAAGCCCATCGGCATCGATCTTGAGGACAGCAAGATTTAATTCGGCATCCGATCCGACCAATTTTGCCTGATAGCGCCGTCCATTTTCTAAGGTTACCTCCACCTCTTGCCCATCACCAGCCACATCCTTAGTGGTGAGGATGTAACCTCCCTTCCTAATTATCACCCCAGAGCCAACATCCTGCTGGCAGCTAAGCCCTTCCTTGGTTGATATACTGACCAGGGCAGGCGCAGCTTCCTTGAGGATTGCTTTTATTTCCCTTTCCAGAGATTTAAGAGCTGATCCACCAGCAAGGAGGGGCGACATCCCCTGAATCCAGAAAAGGAATAGGGGAATAATGAATCTACCCCATCTTCTCATCTTTCCCTCCTCAAAATGAGGTAAACTCCACTTTTGGGCGGTTAGAGATCACGGGAAGGACATATCTCGTCCTTCCTTTAGAGAGAGTATCTGCTGGAGATTGAAACCTTTCCAGGCTCACGCCGCTCTCTCCGGTTCGGTAACCCCACCTGGTTTCTCCTCCGATGGCTTGGCCTCCAGAGGGCTGCACATTTACTATGTCCGCTTCGGAGATGAGATGGCTTTTTCGAGGGGATGGGGAAGAGAATAGAAGGTAGCCTGTGGCCACTAAGATCAAAAGGGCGGCCAGTGCAGGAATTGGGGAGAGGATCTGGTGGTAACTCCTCTTGAGGGATTCCCTCCTTAGGCGACTCCAGAATTTGGCTTCAAACCCTGGAGATGGTTCAACCATCTCCAAATCGTGCAATCTGCCCATCAGGGTCCTCATCTGCTCTACTCTATGGTTGCATCTGGAGCAACCTTTAAGATGGGCTTCCACCTCTTCTTTGACAACCAGGTTTAGGTTTCCTTCTATGTAATCCGAAAAAAGTTCTTCCCACTCTTTACATTTCATAGGCCCTCCGTCTTTTTGAGTTCATAGGATCTGTATTCCTATTTTAATAAAGAGGATAAGCTCATTAAACTTGCATTATTCAGAGACCTTTTCTAATTCTATCGCCCAAGGGGAGAGATCCTGGGGTCTGTTTACTGCTTGCTGTTAGGGGTTCTCAGGCGTTTGGTCTTCCCTTGAGGCAATTCATTAACCAGGGAGAAGTCTATCTGCAGGCGGGCTTTCAGCCTCCGGCCAAAGCTGCGGGGAAAAACCGAAGCTTACTTGCCCGCCCTTAGCTAAGATATTCCGCCAATATATCCCGTAGTTTCAGTCTGGCCCTGTTGATCCTAGATTTCACCGTGCCCAAGGGACAGCCTACTATCTGGGAGATCTCTTCGTAACAGAGCCCCTCTACATCTCGCAGGATTAAGGGAACCCTATAATTTGTCTGTAGTCTCTCTATCCCCTCTTGAATTTTCTGCCCAAGCTCTTTATCTAATAAGGTCTTCTCCGGACCTCTCTTAGAAGACGAAAACCTCTCCCCTTTCAATCGAGCAAGGGAAATGGGATTAAAGATGCTTCTCCTTCTCAACTGGCTTTTGGCCAGATTGGCTGCAATGGTGTAGAGCCAGGTGGAGAACTTAGCAAGGGGTCGATACCTCGTCCTGTGCTGGTAAACCCTAATGAAGACCTCCTGAGCTATATCCTCGGCTTGATCGAGGTCTCCCACCATTCGGTAGACAAAGTTGATGATCTTGAGCTGATACCTCTTGACCAGGACTTCCAGGGCATAGTCGTTCCCTTGGGCCAATCGAAGCATAAGCTCTTCATCAGGTATTTTGGCCCTCTTTTGAGAGGTTTCCCTGATTTCCATCTTCAAAGTTTAAACTCCTTGAAGGTTTAAAAGTTCCCCTTGCCACATCCTCTCTTCACATAAATATCGGCAGAAAATGGGTAGAAAGCAAGTTAAAAAAGGGATTGAGAACAATCCCAGGGAGCAGCGGTTAATGTACGTTGGTCTTTTATCAAGTCCAACCCCTGGGGAGAAAAAAGCTTGACACTTGAGGGGTTGACGTTTAAATTACCAGCAATATTCTAAGGAAGGGAGGCAAAGGTGGAAGACGAAAGGGGAGATATACTCAAAATTGTAGAGGAGAGGAAGATAAAGTTTATCAGACTCTGGTTTACAGACATCGTCGGATTTCCCAAAAGTTTTACCATCACCAGAGAGGAACTGAGGGATGCTTTGGAGTCGGGAAAGGGGTTTGATGGCTCCTCGATTGAAGGGTTTACCAGGATTCACGAAAGCGATATGATCGCTCTCCCTGATCCGACCACATTTCAGGTCCTGCCCTGGAGCCCCCAGGAAGATGGAGAAGCCCGGATATTCTGTGATATAATGAATCCAGATGGCACCCCCTATGAGGGGGATCCCAGGTATGTGCTGAAAAGAGTCCTCAGAAGGGCAGAGGAGATGGGCTATTCCTACCTCGTTGGCCCGGAGATCGAATATTTCTATTTTCAGGGCTCAGATAAGCCTCTCCCCTTAGACAAGGGGGGATATTTTGACCTTACCCCTCCGGATCTGGGGGATGAACTCAGGAGGAAGTCCATCCTCGCCCTGGAGAAGATGGGAATTCAGGTGGAGTATGCCCATCATGAGGTCTCCCCCAGCCAGCATGAGATCGATTTAAAGTACCGAGATGCCCTTACTATGGCCGATAATACAATGGCCTATAAATTGGTGATTAAGGAAATAGCCCAACAGAATGGAGTCTATGCCACCTTTATGCCCAAACCCATCTATGGGATAAACGGAAGCGGGATGCATACCCATCAATCCCTTTTTAAAGGTGGCAGCAATGCCTTCTTTGACCAAAGGGATAGATATAGCCTCTCAGAAGTTGGAAAGAAGTTTATAGCCGGCCTTTTACACCATGCCAGAGAGATTACCGCGATCACCAACCAGTGGGTCAACTCCTATAAGAGACTGGTCCCTGGATATGAGGCCCCTGTCTACATCTCCTGGGCGCAGAGGAACAGATCCACCTTGGTGCGGGTTCCCCAATATAAGCCTGGCAAGGAGCTTTCTACCAGGATAGAATACAGGAGCCCGGATCCGGCTTGCAACCCCTATCTGGCCTTTGCCGTAATGCTTGCCGCTGGTTTAGAGGGGATAAAGAGGGGATATCCTCTCCCGGAACCAATAGAGAGGGATATCTATGATATGAGCGAGGAGGAGAGAAGAAGGGCAAAGATCACATATCTGCCTGGAAGCTTAGCCGAAGCGCTGGTTGAGATGGAGAGGAGTCAACTGGTGAAGGAGGCTTTGGGAGAACAACTCTTCTCCAAGTTCCTTAAGAATAGGTGGGCGATATGGGAGGACTATCGGAGTAGGGTGACCCCCTACGAGCTTGAGGTTGACCTCCCCGTTCTTTAATGCTGATGTCCATAAAATTTTATAATACCCTAAGCCGGTGCAAAGAGGAGTTTTCCCCCATAGAGGAGGGAAAAGTGGGGATGTACACCTGTGGGCCAACAGTATATGATTATGCCCATATAGGGAATTTTCGCGCCTATGTATTTGAGGATCTTCTCCGGAGGTACCTCAAATACCGGGGCTATCAGGTCTATCAGGTGATGAATCTCACCGATGTGGATGACAAGACCATCGCGGGGGCGAAGAGGGAAGGCATCCCCCTGGGGGAGTTTACCCAGAGGTATATAGACGCCTTCTTCGAGGATTTGGATACCCTAAATATCGAGAGGGCTGAGGTCTATCCTCGGGCCACCGAGCATATTGGGGATATGGTGAATCTGGTGAAGAGGCTCATTGAGAGTGGGTATGCCTATGAGGCAAAGGGTTCTTACTACTTTCGCGTCTCTCAGTTCAAAGATTATGGGAAGCTTTCCCATATGAAGCTGAGGGGACTAAGGGTGGGTGCGCGGGTGAGCTCGGATGAATATGAGAAGGATGAGGCTTCAGACTTTGCCCTTTGGAAGGCCTGGGATCCAGAGGATGGTGATGTATTCTGGGATACCGATTTGGGGAAAGGTCGACCTGGTTGGCATATAGAGTGTAGCAGTATGTCTATGAAATACTTGGGGAAGCATTTTGACATCCATACCGGTGGGGTGGACAACATCTTCCCCCATCACGAGAACGAGATCGCCCAGAGCGAGGGGGCCACGGGGGTAAGATTCGTCAACTATTGGCTGCACTGCGAGCATCTAATAGTGGAAGGAAGGAAAATGAGCAAGTCCCTGGGGAACTACTATACCTTGCGAGATATTCTGGCTAAGGGGTATGACCCCCGGGCGATAAGGCACCTCCTTTTGAGCACTCATTATCGACAGAAGTTGAACTTTACCTTTGATGGACTGGAAGCTTCTCAGGAAGCGGTGGAGAGGTTGCGGGATTTCGTGGCCAACCTAAAGAGGCTCACCGGCGAAGGGGAGATGGATGTAGTAGAGAGGTTGACCTCCAGAGCAAGGGAGGAGTTCCGCCAGGCCCTTGACGATGACCTGAACATCTCCGAGGGTTGGGGGGCCCTCTTTAGGTTGGTCAGAGAGGTCAACAAATTGATTTCTCAAGGGAAGATGGGGGGGAGGGAAGGGGAAATTGTTCTGAAGGTCGTCAGGGACTTTGATCGCGTTCTGGGAGTCCTCAGAGAAGAGGAGGAGGAAGAGATAGGGAAGGAGGAGTTGGAACTAATCAGGAAAAGGGATAAGGCCAGGAAGGAGGGGAACTGGGAGTTGGCTGACAGGATAAGGGAAGAGCTTCTCCAAAGGGGGATTACCCTGGAGGATAGGCCTGAGGGAACCACTTATAAGGTGAGGCGAAAATAGCTATTGACAACCGGGGGGTAGATTGTTATTTTCGTGGGGGTTAACCTCGAAGATGGTCTAAGAGCTGTCACTGCTTGAAACAATTGAGATGGATCTTGGATTGGAGGATTTAACAAGTTTGTTTTTGCTGGCGTAGCTCAATGGGTAGAGCAGCTGATTTGTAATCAGCAGGTCGGGGGTTCGAAGCCCTCCGCCAGCTTACCCTACGTGGCAACTTCTTAAAAGTTCTAATATTGTTAATTGCTTATGGGGAGGTTCCCGAGCGGTCAAAGGGAGCAGACTGTAAATCTGCCGGCGCAGCCTTCGGAGGTTCGAATCCTCCCCTCCCCACTGCGCGGGAGTAGCTCAGTTGGCCAGAGCATCAGCCTTCCAAGCTGAGGGTCGCGGGTTCGAATCCCGTCTCCCGCTTTGTAGCTTGGGTAGGGTTAACTACCAACCCCGTGGAGGTAAAGGGGTTAAAGTTTTCTTTATGATTTTTGGGAAGTTAGGTGAAGGTTTAGAATAATTTGTGAAGTTTAGGGAAAATTTTCTTGACAATCCCCTTTTTATTCTCTATTTTTAACGTTTGAGCTTTTAATTTCCTTCCTTTTGAAGGAAAACATTTATCCGAAAGGATAAAGTTTTTTTTATCTTTTAAGCAGCAGGGCCCCTTTGCCCACGTAGCTCAGTTGGTAGAGCACATCCTTGGTAAGGATGAGGTCACCGGTTCAATCCCGGTCGTGGGCTTTTCTGCAAGGGAGTAAAAAGTTTAAGATTGTCCCCTTATCGGGTGAGTTGGTGCATAGCTTTGAGGAGCTTAAAGGGAGAATAGGATATGGCGAAGAAGAGGTTTGAGCGGAGGAAGCCGCATATAAACA
>JAOZPP010000034.1 GCA_029932675.1 bacterium | reverse complement strand
TTGTAGACCTTTAAACTAACGTAGCTCGTGCTCGTAGTTCGTGCTCGTGGACCCCTCTCCCCTGACTGCCCTCGTAGTTCGTGCTCGTGGACCCCTCTCCCCTGACTGCCTTTGACGATCTACGAGCAACGAGTAACGAATCACGGTAGTAGGGTTAAATGGATTGGGATAGTTCTGGCCAAGGGAGAAGTGGTCGGGCAGAGGAGGCTTGGTAGTTGGTTCCACCCCCACCGAGGTAAGCCAGGGCTCATAGTCCACCGGACCATAGAACCAGGAGGGATCAGGTGGTGACCCACCCCAGAAGTTCATCTCCGCCTTTATCGTATCGGCCACCCCCTCGCAGTATACCGCATACTGAGGTGAACAGGAACCCGGGGTGATGCTGTTGTTGCCCGTTCCGGGGATGAGGGAATCACCTAAAAGAGGGCAGCTTTGGTAACAGGCCACACCTATGTCTCTATAATCGGAAATCTGGTTGCCAGAAACCGTTGGCCTGGAGCCTGCATAGAGAGCCAATCCTATACAGTTCCTATCCAGCTTTTGACTCAGTTCCTCGCTTCCCTTGATGACGGTGGTAGAGTCCAGGCCCACCCCGTATATACCATAACCACCTCCACCTATCACATTGTCCTCTATCAGTGGCGAGGCATACTCGACAGTTATCCCCCTGGCACCGTCTTCCAGCCTGTCGTCACACCCCAGAACGGGCATAGAGATGGTATTATCACAGATAATCATCACCCTCTCCGGGGAATCCCCCACAGCCCTGATGGCATAATCCTGTTCAGGATAGGGGAAGTTGTTCCCGATTATATAGGGTGAGCAGCCCTCGGTGTAGATGCCATAGACTCCGTTATTAAAGATAGAGTTGCCGGAGATATAGAGATCATCAACGGTACAACCCCTTATCCCGTAAACTAAGTTGTCCTTTATGGTGCAGGAGGTAATCTGGCCTTCCTGGGCCGAGTCGAAGCTTATCCCACAATATCCATCCTCGATAGTGGCATTCTCAATTGTGGCAAAGCCTCCACTTTTTACCCTTATCCCATACCAGCTCCCTGGCCCGGCATCGGAGGAGAGGTATATCCGGTAAGGATCACCTATGGCATTCAAGGTCCCTTCCACGATGAGCTCGCAGAGGTCTGGGTCCACACCAGAGCCCTGGTGGTCAGCCCCGGCGGTGAACCTCACCTTAGTCCCTGATTCGATGGTAAGTGTAATGCCTGAAGGGACGGTGACATCGCCGAACACGAAGACGTTCTTCGGCCAGGTCTGGCTCTCCGTAAGGGGACCAGAGATGATCAGGGCCTCGTAGGGAAGGCGGTTATACCCTGTGACCGTTACCTCCAGAGGCCCTGTGGAGACAAAAGAGGTGTTAAAGGTGACCTCTCCTGTGGTATCGGTGAACTTGGCCTAGTGATACCCCTCATTCTCCTTCCACAGACAGACCATAGCATTGGGATCACCAGTGCTGACGGTGAAGCTGCCCGGACCTATCTGATAAGCCACGGGATGGGAGACCACAAGGGGCTCAGGCGTATCGGTCCTCACCTGCACCGAGGCATCCCCGAAGATGTGCCAGGTCTGGAACATCTGGATTCCAACCTCACCGCATGTCGCGATCATCTCGCAGGCCCCGTTGAACAGGATCCCGCCCACGGTGTTCATCCTATCCTGAGTGAGCAGGTCAACCGCTGCCGCCTGCCCCACACAGGGCTCCACCCAGGACTGAGAGATGGAGGAGCCATAGAAGGCGATGGCCCCCTTGGGGCTTTCTGCCGAGCCAGCCCTCAACCAAGCCTCGGCGAAACACGTTCTCGACACAAAGGCTCCATTAACGCAAGCAACGGAGATGATAAAGGGCAGCATATTGGGGTTCTCTAAGCCATAAACATCGCTGTTGGAAAATCCCGAAGTGCTCCAGCCTTGATTCCAGCCGTGCCCGATGTAGTTCACGATGCTTCTTCCGTCATTCAGGGCATTGGCCACTAAACTGGCTGTGGCCCAGGGGTCGTAGATCCTGTCCACCTGAGTATAAGTGTAGCCGAGGAGGTCCTCCCTCAGCCAGTTGCATCGGGTGGAGTCAGCAGCTCCACTCCATTCACCCTCACAACTGGCAATGCCCGTCCCCTGGTGATACCAGCCAGCCCCTGACTGGGGATACCTCTCGTAGCTAATGGTGCGGACAACCTGGTTGTCCACATCATTAGGGGTCTGGGCCGAGAACCGGGAGATGAAGGCATCCGGATACCAGTCGTCCCCTTCGAGGTAGGTGTAGACGGGATCTGCAACTACATTAGTATCCGGAGGTGGAAAAACATCCGCCGTTCCCGTATCATAAGGTACACTTGTGATAGGTACATCCTCAGGATCGCCATCACCAACCAGCAGAACAAAGGTTAACCCCTCAGTATCGTATTTGGCCTGGATGTAGGCCTTGATCGCCTCCCTGGTCAGCCCCACATCTGAGCACCTCACCAGCTCGGTCTCGATTCCCTTGCGCATCTTCCAGTCAACCAGAGGGAGCATATTGTTGTAGAAGTCATCGGCGGCGATGATGAGCATCCTTCCTGCCTCGGCGATGGTATCCCATTCCGCATCGGAGAAGTTCAAAAAGAAGTTAGCATAGATGTCCGAGAACTCCTTGCTTATGCTATTCCTGGGTCTGGTCTTTACATTCACCTCTCCTGGCCCATCTGGATAGACCTTGACCACCAGGTGCTTGCACACCCTGAGGCTCTCCTGCACCGCGTTGTGCTGAAATGGATTGAACTGCAGGGTTATGCCCCGGAAGTCCCTCAAGATGAAGGGCTGAGACAGTCCAACCAACTCCTCAGGCCACCAGGTATCGGTCTGGTAGAAGTCACCAAAGGTGTAGGGGATGGTGTCCGGGTTGACCGACCTGGGGAGATTCCCCTTTGAGGGGACAACAGGCAAAACCTCCCTCCCCTCATATTCGGTCTGCAGAATCTGGTAGTCCATCCGAGCATCATCAGGGATGATGATGCTCTCGGTGAGCTTTGGAAGCGCGGGCCACCCCTCATTGAGGTAGTTAATCCTCTTGGGCAAACTCACTACCGAATATGGCTCACCCTCTATGTAGAGGGTGTCCAAATAATAGCCGGGAATCTGGAAATCAATGGTTGTGCCCTCAGGCCCATCCTCTAAGATGGTTATCTCCGGCGGTTGGCCAGGTGCTCCCCCCAAGCTTATCCATTCCCCCTTGACTGAAAGAGAAAGCAGGGGAACTATCAGCAGTGATAAGAAGAACCTTTTCACGGCCTCCTCCTTGGTTTTGAGGCATAAACCTCGGTTAAACTCACCAACTACCTCCAGCGGGGTTATGCCCCCGCAACAAGTTTTCTCTGGGTTTCACCTCCTTTCTGATTTTGGGGTTTAAGTAGGCCCTCCACCGTTGAACTCTACCTCAACAGCACCAACTTCCTCGTCTTTTGATATACACCCCCTTTCTGGATATGCACCCTCAATTGATAAAAGTAAACGCCACTACCCACTTCTCTTCCCCCGCTATCTTTCCCATCCCATACGACCCTGTATCTTCCTGTATCTTGTATCCTGTCTACTAAGGTTACCACTTCCTTTCCTAAGATGTTGTAAACCCGAAGGGTAACGGCGGACGGCCGACCGCGGACGGCGGACAGGTGGTAGCGGATGAGGGTGGTTGCGTTAAACGGATTAGGGTAGTTCTGAGAGAGAGAGAATACCTTTGGGAAATAATAATCACCAGCCTCCTCAACTCCAGCATAGCCCCTATACTTTGTGGTCCCAGACCGATTTGTTACTATTATGTTACCTGAGAGATCAGTTGTAACACTTCCGAAGTAACCAGGAGTGGATATTGTCCAGAGGGTATCACCGTTGGGTTCGCACTTTATAAGCTTTAGCCTAGATTTCAATATCACATTGCCTGCAGTATCTGTAGCCACATCATAAAACATTCCCCCAATGTCATCATAGAGTCTTGCCCAGAGAGTATCCCCTTTTGGACCATACTTTACAACGTATCCTCTTTTTTGATATCCTCCTATGTGTACTTCACCAGCCACTATCACATTGTCCCAGGGATCGGTGGCTACACCCCAGGGCCAGTCGTCAATGCCCACATCAACCCTCCTTATCCATAGGGTATCCCCATCTGGGCCATACTTCACCGTGCACCAGTCCCAGTTTATGTTGTTGTCCGAATATCCAGTCACTATCACATTGCCCTCCCCGTCAACAGCCACATCCTGGGCAAAGTCCTCCCACCTCCAGTCAAAGATTCTCTTCCAAAGCATATTCCCATTGGGATCATACTTTATGGTGCAGTAATTAAAGATGCCTGAGTAAGGAGTGCATATCCATCCTGTCACTATCACATTGCCCTCGGAATCGGTGGCAACGCCGTGGGCCTCATCCCAATCACCAGAATCGAAGGTTCTTGTCCAGAGGGTGTCGCCATTGGGGTTATACTTCACCGTGCAGTAGTCCTCAAGAGAACTCGTATCGGTGTATATGTAACCAGTTACTATCACATTGCCCCAGGGATCGGCGGCAACTCCATAAGCAGTCATCCCACTTAGACTTCTCATCCAAAGGCTGTCCCCATCCGGACTAAGTTTTCCACCCGTAAGTAACACATTCTCTGCACTGTCTGTAGCCACATCCCCTCCCCAATAAGGGCTCGTCCAGAGCACCTCCTGGGCCTGCCCAGATTGCCCCAGCAATGTCAGCGAGAACCCCAACAAAAACATTGCCAGAAAGTGGTTGATCCTCTCCCTTCTCATCCTTTCCCTCCTTGTCTTTGCTACCTCCCTCTATCTACTCACTTAATCAAAACCATCTTCTTGGTTTCAGTGTAATCTCCCGCCTGAAGGCGGTAAAGGTAGACGCCAGAGGAAAGAGAGCTTGCATCCCAAGTGACGGACTTATACCCCCTGGTTTGCCTGCCATCCACCAAAGTGGCCACCCTTTGGCCAAGAAGGTTGTAAACCTCAAGCCTAACCTGACTGTCTCTTGGCAAGGTATAATTGATCTGGGTTTTTGGATTAAACGGATTAGGGTAGTTCTGAGATAACGAGAATACCTTTGGGAAATAATAATCACCAACCTTCTCCACTCCAGCATAGCCTTTATACTTTGTGGTGTGAGTACCTGTTACTATTATATTGCCGGATAGGTCAGTAGTAACCCTGGCTGACCGCCCAAAATGTCTCGTCCAGAGGGTGTCCCCATCGGGGTTACACCCCATAACATCACTAAATAATAATATCACATTACCTGCAATGTCTGTAGCCACATCACGAAACCCCCCAATGTAATCATAGAGTCTTGTCCAGAGAGTATCCCCATTTGGACCATACTTTATGGCAAAGGCCCTACCATGTCCCCCTCCAATATCTACCCTCCCCACCACTATCACATTGTCCCAGGGATCGGTAGCCACACCATAAGGAAAGTCGTCAATGCCCACATCAACCCTCCTTATCCATAGGGTATCCCCATCCGGGCCATACTTCACCGTGCACCAGTCCCAGTTTATGTTGTTGTCTGATTGTCCAGTCACTATCACATTGCCCTCCCCGTCAACAGCTACATCGTGGGCAAAGTCCTCCCACCTCCAGTCAAAGATTCTCTTCCAGAGCATATTCCCATTGGGATCATACTTTATGGTGCAGTAATCACCACAACCACAAGGACCATAGCCGGGAATCCATCCTGCTACGATGATATTGCCCCAGGGGTCGGTGGCAACGCCGTGGGCCTCATCCCAATCACCAGAATCGAAGGTTCTTGTCCAGAGGGTGTCGCCATTGGGGTTATACTTCACCGTGCAGTAGTCCTCAAGAGAACTCGTATCGGTGTATATGTAACCAGTTACTATCACATTGCCCCAGGGATCGGCGGCAACTCCATAAGCAGTCATCCCACTTAGACTTCTCATCCAAAGGCTGTCCCCATCCGGACTAAGTTTTCCACCCGTAAGTAACACATTCTCTGCACTGTCTGTAGCCACATCCCCTCCCCAATAAGGGCTCGTCCAGAGCACCTCCTGGGCCTGCCCAGATTGCCCCAGCAATGTCAGCGAGAACCCCAACAAAAACATTGCCAGAAAGTGGTTGATCCTCTCCCTTCTCATCTTCTCCCTCCTTCATTTATTGCCCTCTTAAGGCTCCTGCCTGGATAGAAGAGAATACCTTACCGCTGATTCCTGTGAGCTGTTGTTTAACATCCTACCACCAATGCCGGGTTCAGTCAAGCCTATTTATTTCCCAAAACTCTTCCTCACCAGTCACTGGGGTCCCTGCTCTCCTCTTCCCTCCCTCTTCTTACCTCCTCCTCCAACACCTCTAAGATCCTCTGCCACACCCCCTTCTTTTTCTCCTTCTTTGGTGGCTTAATCAGCTTACGCTCCAGCCTTAATTCTGGCTTTGGCTTTTTATCGTCATCGGACTTCATAAGGCCAACTCCTCCTCCTTCACCGAGCAGTCAGATCTCCGATTCTGACGGCAGGCGGGAGGTAGGTGGCAGAACCAGGGTTCTGCCACCTCATTTAACCATCTGCGTGTATCCGCGTCCCCAAAAGGAATTACCTCCGTCAGGGCAGGAGCCCTGACGACACGGGGAACTGCCTTCTCTCTATCGAACCGTCAGAACCCCAATTCTGACGGGAGGCGGGGGATAGGTGGCAGAACCGGGGTTCTGCCACCTCATTACCTCATTTATGGGTGGGACAGGGCACCTACCCTGTCCCACCACCCCTTCCTTTGGAGGAAAGCAAGCAGACTGGGGAAGAAAGCAAAGACCTCAGCCTGCACTCATTTCACACAGCAAAAAGCGTGCCAATAAAAAAGCCACTTAGAATTTTCTCCTAAGTGGCTTAAAAACAAAATCTTATAAAACCAACCTTCTTTGCCCTCACCGAATCATAAGAGGAAGAAATCCCTTTATTGAGAATTACGAAATACCTAAGTTACTATTAAAAAATAGGATACAATATCTCTCTCAAAATGGGACAATTCTCAAAAACAAGAATCACTAATTTAGTCCATATTCTTTGACCTTCCGGTACAAAGTGCTTTTGCCTATTCCCAATAGCTTAGAAGCCTCATATTTTGAACCATTTGTTCTCCTCAAAGTTTCTCGGATGAGTCTCTTCTCCATCTCCTTCAAGGTCTGCTTAACTCTGGGCGAAGATTGTATGTCATTCCCTTTGGGTCCAGTCTCCATTATCTGCTTTGGCAGGAACTCTGCGCCAATCTCCTCCCCATCCCTGGTAGCTATAACCATCGTCTCAATTGCATTCTCCAACTCCCTTATGTTCCCTGGCCAGTCATATTCCATCAATGCCCGCAAAATCTGAGGAGCAATCCCCTGAACTTCCTTCTCATACTTGTCCCCATAGAGTTTCATAAAATGATGAGCCAAGAGAAGAATGTCCTCCTTCCTTGCCCTCAACGGGGGTAACTCTATGCAAAACACATTCAGCCTGTAGTAGAGGTCCCTGCGAAATGTCCCCCGTTCCATTGCTGTCTTCAAATCCCTATTGGTGGCCGCTATTATTCTGGTGTCTACCTTGAGGGTCTTGTTGCCCCCTACCCTCTCAAACTCGTTGCTGTCCAAGAACCTCAACAGCTTCACCTGAGTGGATTCTGGTAGTTCCCCTACCTCGTTGAGAAAGAGAGTTCCTCCCTCGGCAAGCTCAACCCGTCCCAGCTTCCGGGAGACTGCCCCGGTAAAGGCTCCCCTCTCATGGCCAAATAGCTCTGACTCCGCCAGTTCCTTGGGGATCGCCCCGCAGTGCACCTCAATAAAGTCTGCATCCCTCCGGGCACTCCCTTGATGAATCTTCCGCGCCAGGAAGTCCTTCCCCGTTCCCGTCTCCCCCATCAAGAGCACAGGAGCTTCACTATCCTGGACTAATTTGAGCATCTCCAGCACCTTTAGCATCTCGGGACTACGGGTGAGTATATCTGATTCCTTCTTCAAGACCGCTAATTGCCTCTCCAACTCCCTCTGCCTCTGCTCAGCTATTGCCTTGGCTACCCTCTCGGAGAGAAGATAGAAGAGATCCAACTCCTTCTCCAAAAAAGGCTCCTTGCCCCTCTGCCGATCCACATAGAGGTAACCATCTATCCTCTCCCTACTCCCCAATGGTGTTACCATTATGCTATAGGCCCCTGTGGAGGAGAACCGCTCATCCAGGGAACTATCATAGAGGATAAAGGGACTGCCCACCTCAAAGCCATCCCTGTCTGCCAACAGGGAGAGAAGCCCCTTGACTTCCCCCTCCCCAAGGTTATGGCTTGCCCCCACCATCATCTTCTTATCTCCGTCTACAGCGTAGGCCACAAAGCCCCTGTCGGCCCCTACAACCTCAATCACCTGGCCAAAGACCTTCCCCAAATCATCTGATGGCAATCCCTGCAAAAACTCATACTTCCTGGACGGAAACCTCTTCAGCCTTTGGTTAAGCTCAACCTTTAGGTTTTCCACCTCCTTGAGCTTCTCAGTTTCTCCCTTAGCCTGCAGCAGCTTCTCCGCCTCCCCCAAGGTCTCTATCGCTTTCTTGAAGGAAGGCTCCACCTTAGCAATCTGAAGCAAGGCCAAAGCCTGGTAGAACTCTACCCCTTGGATTTGGGAAAAGAGCCTCTGGGCTCCCCGCAAAAGCTCAACCTTCCGGGTAAGTTCCCCCTGAGCCAAAAGAGTATTCGCCAACTCAAACCTGTCCTCAAGGGAGCGCAAGACCTCAACCGCCTTCTCAAAGTTGGCCTCTGCAGCCTTAGAGTCGCCTTTGGCCTGAACGAGTCTCCCCATTGTGCGATAACAACAGCCTTCCTCAAATTTATCACCCAAAGATTGGGAGACTCTCAAAGCTTCCTGGATACATTCCGAGGCCTGTGCGAGGTCCTTCCCCTCGGCGATGAGCAACTCCGCTCTCCTGCGCTGCACCTGATTGATCAGGTCACCCCGAGGGGCTATCTTTCTGCCTATCTCCAGTGTCCTCTGATAATACCCCTCCGCCTTCTCAAGCTCCCCCCTCTCGACGGCCAGATCACCAAGGGATTCCCAAACCATTGCCCTCTCCCTGGGGTAGAGCTGGTTCAAACCCTCTGCCCTCTGTAATAGCCTCTCGGCTTCATCAAAATTCCTCTGCATAATGAGCAACCGAGCAAGGGCAATCAGTCCCTTGACAATTTCCAGTCTATCACCTATCTGCTCATAGAGATTCAAACTTTTTCTCAGCATATCAGAAGCTAATGTCCAATCACCTACTCTGCGATAGACAGTGCCCAGATTTCCCCTGACCATCGCCTCCTGGCCCTTATCCCCCTTATTCTGATGGCAAAGATCAAGGGCCTCCGTGAGATGCTCAATTGCCTCCTTTATGCGACCAGTCATAAAGCAGGCTCTACCCAAAGCATTAAGTGTTTCCAGCTTCCCCTTGTTATTCCCTATTGTGTCGAACTCTGTGAGGCTATTCCTCAAATATCTGAGAGCTGTTTTTGTCTCACCCAATGCCAAATACTCCCTACCTAATATCCTCTCAATTGCACCTATCTCCTTCCGCCTATCAGTAAGTTTCAAGATCTCATATGCGGCCTCTGCTGTATGCCTATCATACCTACCCAGCTTCTCCTGGGCAAAGGCCAACCTCACCTGAAGTTCCGCCCACTCCACATCATTTCCTCCTCGAGTATACCCCTTGGAGAAAGCCCCTATCTCCTCAACAACCTTTGCATACTTTCTCTCCCTAAGAAGGGCTTCCACCTTCTCCTTTAACTCCCTCAGAGCCGTCCTTTCCTCCCGTAACTTTGTTCCAGTCTTCATTTTATCCTCCCCACCTCTACTTACCCTCAAATAGCAGCTTGAGATTAAAGAGGAAAAACTGTAGCCGGAGCCAGAATGATTTCTGGGGTTTCTGCCGAAGGTTTTGTGGTTTGGGCTGGATAGAGTTGGATAAAAAAGAGTATGTAGAATCTTGATCTGAACTCGGAGGAGGAGTTGCCTTGTTCCATTCCTCATCATGCCATGGCTCGGCGGTGCAGAGTAATATCTTAGGTCCCGTATTAGCCGATGTTGGCTTTGCCCAAAAGCCACCCACTGGGCCAAGCACAATCACCAAAATCAACAGGCCAACCAAAAGTTTTTTTACCATCTTATCATCACCTCACAAGGGGGGGAGAATTAAGAATGAAAATGATGTGTGATTTCTCCATCTTCCGGAGAATTCCTCTTTAGGATTTGGTGCGAGTTCTATGGAGTGCGTCAATCATGTTGACATAAGCTGTGACAGGAGTCACAGCACTCCAAATGGGAGAACTCCATAGTAGCAGAATCGGGGTTCTGCCACCTCATAATATGGTCAAGATGATCATAACTAACTTCTTCATCAACCCTTACCTCATAGAAGAAAATCCCGCGGCTGGTTCAACTTGTTAAAAATATACCAAATCCCTTGCAGAAAGTCAAGCATTTTTTCTCCTCAAGTTGGCTGATGACCCCACATGGTAACCACCCTGAATAGATTCTCTCTTTTCTATCCAAACAGACCTGTCTGCCGTGGCCCAGGCAGGCAGAAGCTGGTCAACGATTACGGGAGCAAGATTAAAGACCTCAGGGGATATCCCTTTATGGGGTAGCTCCCCAAATATCTCCAGTGGCGTCTTCCTCCCCCTGTTCCTATTCTTCCTCTTGTAGTTGAACCAAAGCTGATATGTAAGAATTTAGCTCTCTTCGGTCGCTAACTTCTCCATAGGGCCTCACCGCTCCTATGGCGCTCCGTAATCCTGTGCCAACTCGGATTGCTCCGCCCTCACCCTTGAAGGGGGTATACCCAACCCCCATATTTCGAAATTTCTTAGAAATTCCGAAATGTTGAAGTAGCACCAGGGTGAGTTCATAAATTCCTTGCCATTTCCAAGGAAAAATATTAAATTGATTTCCAAAAGGAGGTCGGCAGTGAAGATAAAGGAAGAAATAAAGGGAGATGTGGCGGTAATTAGCCTCAGCGGCAAGATGATGGGTGGACCGGAGACTATGGAATTTCACGATCACATTAAGGGCCTTATAGCCGATGGAATGAAGAAGGTGGTAGTAGATTTAGGAAAAGTGAAATGGCTGAACAGTTCAGGTCTGGGGGCGCTGATGAGCGCTTATACCTCCCTGAAAAACGTCGGTGGGGACCTCAAGCTTGCCCAGGTTACCGAGAGGGTAGAGAGCATCTTGATGATCACCAAGCTAATTACCATCTTCGATACCTATGAGAGCGCAGAAAGGGCGGTGGCCAGCTTTGGTCGGTGATCTTCCCTGAGGTAAGCGTAGTTATCCCCACCTTTAATCGGGCCGATCTGCTTCCCCAAGCGATAGATTCAGTCCTCTCCCAGAGCTATACAGACTTCGAGCTAATAGTCGTTGACGATGGGTCAACAGACTCCACCCAAGAGGTGCTCTCCCCATATCGGGGTAAGATAAGATACCTCTTCCAAGAGAACAGGGGGGTAAGTGCGGCGAGAAACTTGGGGGTGAAGGTGGCCAGGGGACGTTATATCTGCTTTTTAGATTCAGATGATCTTTGGCTCAAGGATAAACTGAGGGAGCAAGTTGATCGAACAAAGGCCGAGCCCTGGGCGAGGGTCTCCTACACAGAGGAGATCTGGATACGGTGTGGAAGAAGAGTTAACCAAGGAAAGAGACACCGGAAATACTCGGGTTGGATTCTAAAAAAGCTCCTCCCCCTTTGTCTGATCAGCCCTTCATCAGTGATGATAGAGAAAGGGGTATTTGAGGAGGTAGGGCTCTTTGATGAGAGCCTGCCGGTCTGTGAAGATTATGACCTCTGGTTAAGGATAGGATCAAGGATGCCCATTCTCCTCATCGAGAAACCACTGATCGTCAAGAGGGGAGGAAGATCTGACCAGCTTTCCTCTATCTATTGGGGACAGGACAGATTTAGAATAAGGGCTTTAGTTAAACTCCTCTCTCGGAATGGGAGGGAAGGGAGAGAGGAAATCCTATCCATTCTGGAGGAAAAATGCAGGATCTATGGTCAGGGCTGTCTAAAGAGGGGTAGAATTGCCGAGGGAAGATTCTACCTCAATCTTCCACAACTAATGAGGGAAGAGCTATGACTCCCACCGATTTGTCTGGCCCAATCCCAAGTAGTGATGCCTGGGTGGATATCTCTCGAGTTGACCTCTCCGATTTCACCTATATCTTCACTTTCAAGCCGGAAATAGATAACCTAACAGACTCCATCAAAAGGATAAATCTCACCCATCATCCCCTTCTGCAAAGGAAAAAGGGCGGTTTCAGGTTGGTCACCGGCTATAGGAGAATACTGGCCTTGAAGCAAATGGGGGCGAAAGGGCTCCTGGCGAAGATCGTTAAAGAAGAGGTCAGTGGATTAAAGCTCTTCCTCTTTAACCTCTATGAAAACTTGGGCACAAGATGGTTAAACGATGTGGAAAAGGCTACTGTGTTAGAAAAGTTAATCAACCAATTTGGCCTCCCTCGGAGCAAGGTAAGAGACGAATTCCTTCCCCACCTGGGATTGGGGAAAAATGAGAAGGTCTTGGACCTCTACCTTGATTTGGCCGGGATGGAGGAGGCAGTCAAAGAGGAGGTGGCTGGAGGGAGATTCTCCTTGGAAGCCGTGAAGCTTCTTGCTCAAATCCCTAAATCGGAGAGGAAAAAAGTATTCCCTTGGGTCAAGGGACTAAGGTTGGGCAAGAACAAACAGAAGGAGTTTCTTATCCTCCTGGGGGATTTGGCTAAGATAAAGGGTTCAGGACCCACTGCCATTTTGGAGAAGGACACCAAAATTAAGGAGATAATGGCCAGGGAGGATTGGCCCTTGCCGGTGAAGGCCCAGAAAATAGAGGAATATTTCAAAGGGGAGAGGTATCCGCTCTATAGAAGGGCTGAGGAAGAATACAAGAAGTCGATTAAAGAGCTGCAGCTCCCCCTAAATCTTTCCCTTAAACCCCCTCAATACTTTGAGGGAGAGGAATACGAAGTGAGGTTTACCTTTAGGAAAAAAGCCGATTTTCAGAGTGCAGTCCATTATCTCAACCGCCTTTGTGAGGGGAAGACCTTGGAGGAGCTTCTATCCATCCCCTAAGTAAAGGAGTTCATAATGGGTTTAGAGAAGTCATTTCCCCCTTATGTTTCTCTTCAGTAAGAAAGACAGGAGGTAAAGATGGATAAGAGATATTTGAAGATGGTTTTGATTTTGGGCTCGTTTTCCTTGCTCCTTCTATCAAAGGAGGTATGGGCAGGGAAGTTTACCAAAACTATCAGGTTTTCTCAGACTGACTTGCAGTTAGAGAAGTTGCATGGATTTGATAAGGTCACCCTTTTGCGATGTGATGTGACCAGGGATATAGGGAGACCCCAATTGCCTGTGAAGGTGGTCCATTTTGCCATACCGCCTGGGGAGGAGTTTTCGGGTTTCAAGCTTTTATCCGCACCTTCCCAGGGGGTAGAGGGGAAATACCTCCTCTATCCCTGTCAACCCCCGCAGTTGTTGGAGATGCCTGGGAAGAAAAAAGAGAAGATAGACTTCATTCCTCCAGATAAAGCTATTTACTCCTCTGATGAACCCTATCCCCCTCAGATAGTGGAATATAGGGGGATTGGCTCTATGGGGGGACAGAAGATAGCGAGTTTTCTCGTCTATCCTCTGCAGTACATTCCTGCCAAGGGGGGTCTTATTTTTCATCCTCAAGTAGAGATTGAAGCCGACTTTACACCAGCCAGGGGGTATCCACAGAAGGAGGAACTCAAGCCCGGAGGATTGGTCCGCCTTGCCAAGAAGCTGGTTGTGAACCCAGAGGATGTGGGCAGTGCTGATCTTTCTTCCAAGGGTTTGCTTCCTCCCATGGATTCTTACCCCTATCTGATCATCACCAGCGATAGCTACGCGCCAAAGTTTCAGCCCCTTGCTGACTGGAAGACCAAAAAGGGTCTGAGGGCTGAAATATTCACCACCTCCTACATATATGATAACTACACTGGAAGGGACCAACAGGAGAAGATTAGGAATTTCATCAGCTATGCCAAGGAGAACTGGGGGACGGAGTGGGTCCTCTTGGGGGGGGATACGGAAATCATTCCCACCAGAAGAGCATATGCGATGAGCGCCAACTACGGTGAGCCGGACGAGGATAGCATTCCCTGTGACCTCTACTATGCGGATCTCGATGGAAGTTGGGATGCTAATGGGAATGGTATCTACGGGGAGGTAGCTGATAGCGTGGATATGTATCCCGATGTGATTATAGGGAGGGCGTCCCTCGACCAACCGAGTGAGGTCCAGGCTTGGGTGGAGAAGGTCTTAACTTATGAGAAGAACCCACCCACAGACTACCAACTAAACATGCTTTTTATGGGAGAGGTACTCTGGAATAATCCCTATACCGATGCAGGTGTGGGGAAGGATATGATAGATGATGACTGGGTTCCTCCCCGGTTTGATCCGATAACCAAGCTCTATCAATCCAAGGGGAATGAGAATATCCATTCGATAATGTCGGCTATGAATCGGGGTCAGAATCTAATAAACCACGATGGACATGCTTGGTATAATCAGATGGGGTATCTCGATATAGGGCATGTGGATGGCCTCCACAATGGCCCCCGTTATTCCATCCTTTACACCATTGGCTGTTGGCCAGCAGCATTTGATTATGACTGCGTAGCAGAGCACTTCATCTCCAACCCCTCTGGTGGTGGGGTAGCCTTTATCGGGAACTCCCGGTATGGATGGGGGTCACCAGGGAACCCGGGTTATGGGTACTCGGACCGTTTTGACCATACATTCTACAGATATCTTTTTGCTGAGGATGTTTACAACATCGGAGCTACCCTCTTCCTGGATAAGGCCAGCTATGTTCCCCGGGCACAACAGGCCAATGTCTACCGTTGGTGTGAGTATGAGATAAACCTCTTGGGCGATCCAGAGATGCCCATCTGGACGGACACGCCGCGGCCTTTAGTTGTCCATCATCCCCAGGTGACAAATTATGGTGAAAATGAGGTACGGATTACCATCTCCGATGGCCAGGGGGCCTTACCTGGGGCCTTGGTCTGCCTAATGAATGGTGAGGATGTCTACGAATATGGGAGGGCGGATGCTAAGGGAGAGGTGATCTTCTCCTTTTCAACCTCTTCCTCCGCCCCTATAGAACTTACCGTCACTGCTCACAACTATCTCCCTTACGAAACCTCAATCCCTGTGCAGGGAGGGGGGACTTATCTCTCCTATTTAGGAAGCGCAATTCAGGATAGCATTGGGGGAAATGGCGACGGAGAGCTAAACCCAGGGGAGAGCTTTAGTCTGGTGGTAACCTTGAAGAACTTAGGGAGCCAGCCGGCCTCTGGGGTTGGTGGCCTCTTGAGAACAGATGATAGCTTAGTGCAGATTATCGACAGCACCGCACAGTTTGGCGATATAGGACCTGGGGATACTTCATCCTCCTCATTTGGTCTCTCTTTATCAACGGAGGCAAGCAACAATCATGCAGTCCCCTTTACCATTCTGCTCACCGATTCCCAGGGAGATAGTATCTGTCAACCACTAAACCTCCTTGTCGTCACCCCGGTGTTGGTTTTCAAGGGGTATAGGATCAATGGGGATGGGATCCTGGAACCAGGCGAAGAGGCAGAGCTGACCATTACCTTGGCTAACATTGGTAGCGGCTTGGCTAAAGGGGTTCAGGGAGGGGTCTCCTCCGCAGACTCATGTGCCCAATTCCCCAGATGTTTAATAGACTTTGGAGATATCCTTCCGGACTCTACAGGCACAGGGATTATAGGCGTTACCGCCCTGTCTGGCTGTGCGGCTCCCCATTTTATACAAGCCTTCCTCGATTGTAGCACCCAAGAGGGGGAGAGCTTCCAAGACGGATTCATCTTGACTATCGGACAGTCGGGGTTCTCGGACAGTATGGAGACAGGAGAGGATGGATGGGTCCATGGGGGCACAAATGACCTCTGGCACCTTACCACTCAGCGGGCCCATTCTGGCAGCCATAGTTGGTATTGTGGACACGAGGATAGTTGGCATTATGATAACGAGATGGATTGCTACCTGGAGACCCCTAAGTTTGTTCTGCCCCCTAAACCAGTTCTCTCCTTTTGGCTCTGGTATGAGACAACTACCTATGGGGTGGATGGGATCTATGTGGAAGCAAATGATGGATCGGGTTGGAGGAAGTTGGACTTTATTGCCAGCGGAGGGGCCCTGGACTCGGCTCTCATCGGCAATAGTTGGCTGGAGGACAGGTATGATCTCTCCCCCTTCTATTCCTGTGGTGCAAAGGTGAAAATCAGGTTCAGATTTGTGAGTGATGGCGCGGATGTATCCGAAGGCTACTATGTGGATGATGTCTGGGTAGGGAGTGATACCACCTCCTCCGGAGCCCTACTTTTCCTCGGGGGTTATCAGATCCAGGACGATGGAGAGGAGGGAACTCATGGTAATGGCAATGGTTACCCAGACCCAGGTGAGACCATTGGGGTTGCTGGGATGATCAGAAACTTCGGGGACGCTATGGCCCCGGGGACTAAGGTCTTCCTCTCCACCAGGGACCCTTATGTGACCATTCTGGATAGTATAGCCAGCTATGGCAGTATCTCCCCTGCTGATTCCTCCTTGCCAACGGACAACCTGCTCTTATCCCTCCCTCCGGATATACCGGTGAACCATATCGCCTATTTCTCCTTTCTGATTACCGACTCCAAGGGGGATTCCTGGGATAACACATTGAAGATGAAGATTCTGGAACCAGAGATAGAATTGGAGACCGTCTCCTTGGATGATATAGGGGGAAATCATAACGGTATCCCCGATCCGGGTGAGACCTGTAATCTCATCCTTTACCTGCGGAATAAGGGAGGCAGGAAGGCATCTGGTACCGAGGTGATTTTGAGCACTCAGAGTCCAGAGGTGGATATTCTGGATAACACTGCGAATTTTCCCGATATCCCTGTGGATTCTGTAAGGGCAAATACGACAGATACGCTTACCATTCAAATTGCTAACTCCGTGTCCGATCCGATAATTCCCTTTAGGCTCAGCGTTTCAGAGGGTGGAGGTTATTACACCAAGCAGTTGAGCTTCAGCCTGGCCGTTGGTTGGGGCAGAACTCTTTTGGTTGAAAATGATGGATTGGTGAACAACCGGGGATATTACACAGAGACGCTGGATAGCCTGGGGGTGATGTATGAGGTCTGGGATGTAGATAACGATGGCCCGCTTCCTCAGGAAGAGTTGCTGAGGTTTAAGAACGTAATCTGGTATATCGGGGAAGAGCCCTCTCCCTTACCACTTGAGGACAGGGAACATCTGAAGACTTTCTTAGATAGTGGTGGATCGCTGCTCATATCTGGCCAATGGGCACTTTATGGGCTGCACGGAACCGATTTCTACAGAGACTATCTCCATGCCCAGTATGTATCCTATTCCACGGGTTATCACCATCTCTTGGGGTTGGATAACAATCCGGTGATCGATGGGTTGAATTTAGACCTGAGCCAGGAGGGCAACAATGAGCAGGATGCTCCAGGGGAGATTGATCCTATTGATCCTGCGTTCTCCATTTTGGTGTATGACAGTACTTCTGGAGAAGATGGCCAAATAAATTCCAGTGGAACTGGGGCTTTGGCTGTAGACAATGGGGACTATAGGCTGGTCTTCTTGGCCTTTGGTTTAGAGGGAGTTGAGCCCCTCCACTCCAGGATAGAATTCTTGCATGGGGTCCTCAACTGGCTTTGGAGAGCTACGGGGGTAAGGGATAATCAGGGACACGATTCTCCTCTTCCCAAGTCCTTTTCCCTTGCCCAGAACTATCCTAACCCATTTAACCCCAGTACCGTGATTCGTTACTCGTTACCGGTAGCTCGTCAAAAGCGATTAGCAGTGAGCTTAAAGATCTACAACATACTGGGTCAGGAGGTGAGGAGCTTGGTAGAGGAAAAGCAGGCTCCTGGCTACTATGAGGTAAAGTGGGATGGTAAAGATGAAGGCGGTAATCCAGTTTCCAGCGGCATCTACTTCTATCGGCTTAATGCCGGGGGGTTTTCCAATGCCAAGCGGATGGTCCTCTTGCGATGAGGGTGTGGAGGCATATTATCCTAACGTCTCGAAAGAGGAATAGAGGAAGTTTCCCCTTACTTCTGGTTTCCCTACCGGTAGCCTTAGCAATGGTACTGCCAAGGAGCTCCTTCATTGAGTAAAAGAAAGAAAACAGTTGCTATACTCGGGTCAACCGGGTCAGTGGGGCGTCAATCCCTGAAGGTCATCGAA
Organism: bacterium; assembly: GCA_029932675.1. GTDB lineage: Bacteria > SM23-81 > DAOVCL01 > DAOVCL01 > DAOVCL01 > DAOVCL01. The sequence goes on along the minus strand of JAOZPP010000034.1, from coordinate 13,609 downwards.
AGGTTCCCGGATCTGTTTACCATCTATGGCCTTACTTGTTACCGTAATGTTGATCTACTCGCCCTTCAGGTAAAAGAACATAACCCCAAACTCGCTGTAGTGGCTGACCACCATTTTCTACCCAAGCTTAAAAGCCAAGCGCAAGGGACCGAGGTCCTCAGTGGAATGGAGGGGATCCTTGAGCTTGTCTCCCGGCCAGAGGTCGACTTAGTGATAAATGCCTTAGTGGGCTCAGTGGGAGCCCTTCCCACTATCCGAGCGGTGGAAAATGGGAAGGATGTAGCCCTGGCCAACAAAGAATCCTTGGTTATGGCTGGGGAGATAATTATGCCCCTGGCCGGAAGGAGGAGGGCAAAGATAATACCTGTGGACAGCGAACACAGCGCTATTCATCAGTGTCTGAGGGCGGGAAGAAAAGGGGAGATAAAGAGGATAATCCTCACTGCCTCTGGGGGACCGTTCTGGAAAAATCCTGGCCACCTGCGAGAAGGGATCACCAAGGAAGAAGCCCTCACTCATCCTACCTGGAGGATGGGAGAGAAGATTACCATCGATTCAGCCACCCTGATGAATAAAGGTTTAGAGGTGATTGAAGCCCATTGGCTATTTAGCCTCCCTCCATCACAAATTCAAGTCCTCATCCACCCCCAGTCGGTGGTGCACTCTTTAGTTGAATTTATCGATGGGTCTGTTATAGCCCAATTGGCTCCTCCTGATATGGAGATTCCCATCCAATATGCGCTCTCCCTGCCCCAGAGATTTCCCAGGGTGAAACCAGGCCTTGACCTGGTTCAATTGGGTAACCTAAACTTTTACCCCCCTCCCAAGAAGGGTTTCCCTTGTCTAAACTTAGCTTATAAGGCCCTGGAGGAAGGAGGAACCATGCCTGCTGTCCTTAACGGGGCAAATGAGGTCGCTGTGGAGGCCTTTTTAGAAGGGAAGATAGAACTCCCCGACATAGCGAAGATAGTGGAAGGAGTAATGGATTTACATCAGCCATCTCTACATCCAGACTGGGAAGGGATATGGGAGGCCCATAAATGGGCACAGAAAGAGGGGAGACTCATCATAGAGGAAAGAGCAAAGGGATAAAATGCTTCTCACCATCTTAGCTGCTCTCTTTGTCTTAGGCGTTCTCATCTTTGTTCATGAGCTAGGCCACTTCCTGGCCGCCAAGGCGGTGGGGATAAGGGTAGAAAAGTTCTCCTTAGGATTTCCACCCAAGTTGGTGGGGAAAAAGATCGGGGAGACAGAATATTCCATTTCCCTCATCCCCTTTGGGGGCTATGTGAAGATGGCCGGAGAAGAGGAAGCAAGCGAAGAGCAAACTGCGGAGGTCCAACCCTGGGAATTTAAGGCCAAGTCGGTGCCCCAAAGGTTCCTTGTTGTCCTCAGCGGTCCCTTGATGAACATTATCCTGGCCCTATTGGTCATTTGGCTCTTGGCTTGGATTCAAGGTATAGGAACTGTCTCTACTACCAGAATCGGTGGTTTCCCTCCACAATCTCCACTAAAGGAAGCTGGGTTGAAAGTTGGTGATAGAATAGTAGAGATAAATGGGGAGAAAGTAAACGAATGGAAGGACATCTCAGAGAGGTTCCATCATCTCAAAGGAAAAGGCTTGCACATCAAAGTGGAAAGGGATGAACAAATTAAGGAATTCCAAATTGAACCCCGCAAGCTCAACCTTGATTCCCTACTCTTCCCATATCAGGAGGCCAGAATTGGAGAGGTCCTGCCAGATAGCCCAGCCGAGAGGGCTGGCCTAAAGAGGGGAGATCTGATCATCCTTATCGAGGGCGAGAAGATAGAGCAATGGTATGATATGGCTGAGATGATCCATTCGCATCCGGGCAAAGAACTTAAGGTGACTTGGATGAGGGGGAAGGAGACGTTTACCGCTCAGATTAAACCTAAGGTTGGCCAGGTCTTGGACGAAGGGGAGAAAGTTAAAGAGGTGGGCCTTATAGGCATCAGCCCTTATTGGGAACTGAAGAGGCTAAATCTTTTAAGCTCCTTTGCCTATAGCCTATCCTGGACAGCAGATTTCACCTGGCAGATAATTACCTTTATAAAAAAGCTTATTCTGGGCCAAATCTCCCCTAAATCTATTGGCGGCCCGATCTTCATCGTAGAGGCTGCTGGTCAATCAGCAAAATCTGGGCTCTCCAGCCTCATCTACCTATTGGCTCTCATTAGCCTCAACTTAGCTCTGGTAAATATCCTTCCTATCCCACCCTTGGATGGGGGGCAATTCACTTTCCTCCTCTGGGAAGGTGTTCGGGGTAAGCCCCCTACTCACAAGCAGAAGTTGGCTTTTCAGAAAGTTGGTTTTTTCATTCTCATCTCCTTAATGCTCTTTGTGACCATAAACGATATTTCCAGAATAGTAAAGTAAAAAGTTTAACTTGACATCCCAAAGGCTAAAGTTTAAATTAATTATATAGCACTCCTGGAGTATCGGATTCAACCAATTAAGCTTGAGGCTTTAAACGCGGTGGTTTATACTAAAGGATGCCTCTTTCAGCTTTGGCTCAAGCTTAGGATAGACTCGATAGGCCACTTATGAAAAAGGGAATCTATCTTCTCCTTATATTGCTTCTCCCCTCAATCCCGCTTAAGGTCTTGGGGGCTAAATACGCAGGGGAGTTTCTTTACTTAGGGGTCGGGGCAAGACCGCTGGGAATGGGAGGGGCCTTTGTGGCCATAGCTAACGATTTGACCGCCGGATATTGGAACCCTGCCGGGTTGGTGCAAATAAGGGGCCGAGGGGTGGCTGGGATGCATGCAGAGACTTTCGGCCAACTCCTGAACCACGATTACCTCTCATACAGCAGACCCATAGCAGGGCCTTCCGCAACCGCCATCGGAGTTAGCTTGATTAGATTGGGTGGGGGAGGAATAAAACTCACCGCCGTTCCGCATCCAAACCTTCCACCGGACACAACGGAGAACCGCCCCTATGTAGTCAAAGAGACCGGACATGCTGACTATACTCTCTTCTTCACCTATGCGGCAGAAAGAGGCCAAGACCTCTCCTGGGGGGCCAATGCCAAACTCATCTACCGCAAGTTGGCGGATAACTCCGCCTTTGGCCTGGGCACTGATTTGGGAGTTCTCTTTACCCAGGGCCACCTTAGGTTTGGCCTTAACCTCCAGGATGCTACTACCACCTTCTTGGCCTGGGACACTGGAGAGAAGGAATCGATCCTCCCCACCTTAAAATTAGGCGCCGCGCTTGGGGTGGAGGCTCTCCGGGGAAGCCTCACCTTAGCCACTGATGTGGATCTGAGGTTTGAGGGAAGGAAGACTTCCGCCCAAAGGTGGTTAGGGAATGTAAGCGGTGATTTCCACCTGGGAGGGGAGTATACTTACCGGGAGATCATCTCCTTTAGGATAGGTTCTGACCAGGGGAACCTTACTGCTGGCTTGGGTGTAATGGTAAAGAGGTTTCAGGTGGATACCAGCTTCTCCACCCACGAGAGCCTTGACAACTCCTATAAGGTTTCCGTCTTCCTCTTCTTCTAAGCTGACCAGCTCCGAAGCAAGGGAAAGCCTGAGCTCTGAGCTGAAGAGGAAGGGTTTCCATCTGACAGCATTGGTGATCCCCTTAGGAATCCTCATCCTCCCCCAAAGGACCTCCGTCTATGGCTTAGCCCTCGCCACGCTCCTTATCCTGTTTATAGAACTTCTTCGCCTGCTAAACCCATCATTTGCCCAAGTATTCAATCGCACATTTGGCATAATCATGAGGAAACATGAGAAGAGGTCCTTCACCAGCTCAACCTATCTTCTCACTGCCTGCCTATTGTCCGATCTATTCTATCAGAGGGAGATTGCCGCTGGGGCCATACTCTTTCTCGTTTTGGGTGATGTCTCCGCAGCCTTGGTTGGAAAACATTGGAGGTTAGTTCCCATAGGGAGGAAGAGCTTAAGCGGGAGTTTGGCCTGTCTTCTTATCTGCCTCTTGACGGCGTGGGCCCTCCCCCACCTACCATTCAGAGTGGGGTTCTGGGGAGCGCTCCTGGCAACCCTCACCGAACTTCTCCCCCTCCCCGTTGATGACAATTTTACCATTCCAATATTTAGTGGTGGAATTATGCAAATAATATCATAAAAAGCTTGACATCCTAAAAACAATTCCTTATATTGAGGTCGAAAGCAATAGTGCTTTCAGTCTGTAAAGGAGGTCAGTAGTTAGTATGGAACATGGCAAGGTGAAGTGGTTCAATGAAAACAAGGGTTATGGTTTCATTGAACGGGAAAATGGCGATGATGTGTTCGTCCATTTTTCAGCCATCCAGGGTGAAGGATTCAAGACCCTGACTGAAGGTCAAGAGGTTGAATTCGAAGTAGTGGAAGGCGAAAAGGGACCGCAAGCACAGAATGTAGTCAAACTATAGATTTTGCATCGCCCATAAAGGCCCGATCCTCAAGGATCGGGCCTTTATCTTTCCAAACCCTGCGACCTCTGGGCGAGGGCAAGAAGTTGAGCGGTCTTCTCTAACCTCTCTCTGAGCCTCTTCCGCACCCAAGGTTCAAGCACATATTTGAAGATAACCTGACACTCCCTAATACAATTGGAATAGTCCCCTCTTTTGAAGAGGCACAAAGCGATCCTGTAGCGGCATTCAATGGCATTATAATGGTTGTCCAGCTCCTCAGCCTCCACCGAATCCAATATTCTCCGATAGATACCCTCTGCTCCCTTCCAATCCCTCATCCCCCAAAGGGCACTGGCCATTCCCCAGAGAAAACTCCTCCCTGCTGGATAAGCCCGACAAAGCTCCTTGGATAAGGAAAGGGCTTTTCCATATTCACCCTCCTCTATATAGATCCAGATTAAGCCCTCCTTCGCCGATGTTGAGGAGAAATGACCCTTTTGTGCAGCCAGCCATAGCTCACTTATACCTCTCTCCCGTTCATCTGAGAAGAAAGGAAGCCATCTAAGAAATTTGGTCATTCTGCTTCTCCAGTAGTGGTAAGTTCCCAACCCTAAATAGGCATCCCAGAGATATGGATCTAACCTCAAGGCCTCTTCTAACTTAACCTTTGCCCGCAGGCCATCCTTAAATCCTGACCACCAATGGCCTAGCTTTGCCTGATATGCTGCCCGGAGGCCGAACGCCCCCCCTAAATAGAATTGGGCCCAGGCATCCCTTCCATTGGCCTGCAGAATGGATTGAGTGAGCTCCTTTATGGTATCTATGAGGGCAAAGAAATGCCCTTCCCAACGGTAATCTTCCAGATCCATCATCTTAGCCTGGAGGACCGCCGCCTTAAAAAAATACCCCGCTGGGTGTCGAGGCCTCTGTTCAATAATCTGATCAAAGAGCTCAAGGGCGTCTTCATATTGGCCATTCTTGCTGAGCTCAACCCCCTTTTCTATGCCCTCCCAAGTTTTAGAGGGTAAGGAAGCTGAGCTTAAGGCAAGAAAAAGAAGAGGGGAAAGGATGAGATGGGAAATCATATCAAAAGATCCTTTGCAACCTTAGTCCCACCCGAAACTTCTCCTCTCTATCCAACCTCCAAGCGAAGTTCAACCGGAAGTCATCCCTGGTTCCTCCAGAGATGCCCAGTCCTATATCGTTTTTTAGCTTATTCAATCGAACCTCCTCTCCTGAGTCCCAGATGAGGCCTAAATCATAGAAGGGAATAATCTGAAGGCTCTCCAAAAACCAGATCCCCGCAGGTTCAAGCCATCCACCGGAGCTAAATCTATATTCTAAGTTTGCCAGAAGAACCCTCTCCCCATTGCTAAACTCCTTGAACCCATAACCTCTTAAGCTTCCTATGCCCCCCAGGTCGAAGAGAAATTGTTCCGGTAGGTTATTTCCATTTATTGCCCCGGCCCGCAGCCTGAAATCTATCTCCTCCCTTATGCTTATCCCCTGATACAATCTAAACTCCAATTGATAGCGGGAGAAGTCAAAATCTTCTCCCCCCCTTTGGTAATTGGCTGAAATCTGCCAACCCTGAAGCCGATTTTGGCCATCCCTTACCCTATCCAACTTTACCCTTAGGATACCAGACCTGAGGAGCCCTTCCCTTATGGCCGGGTTATCCCTAAAGTTCCTCTCCCTTCTGAACAAAGCCCAGTTGGTACTTTTGGAAACACCCCTTTCCCTCTCCCCTTGGTAGCAAAATTGGAGGTGGATCCATTCGGTGAATTTGAGGGAAAAACCAATACTCCCCCCACTCCTTTGGTAGTAGTCCATAAAATCCTCCTTGATGAGGGCTGAGAAGAGGGTATTCTCCTCAATGGAGAGGAGCCACCGATCCTGACTAAAGATCTCATCATAGCCTGTCAGGTTTATACCCCACCATCTGGAGAGCTGTCTCCTTAAATGTAACCTGTAGGCCCAGCGATGGTCAGCAAATCCATAGCCGAGATTAAAGGAAAGTCTCACCTTTGTGGAGGGAGGCCCCTGCAGAGTTGGTCCCCCATAGAGGAAGAGTCCCTGCACCCGATTGTAGAGCCCCTCCAGCTTCCACCTCAACTTCCCATTCTCAGGGTAGGTAACGGCAATATCCGGCTGATGACGAAGGGTATATCCATTCCCCAAGCCGACCAAGAGAAAGGGAAGGATCAAACCACAAAAAATGGTCTTTTTGCCCATATTATACCCCCATTTTATTAAGGAAAATTAGTAGGCCATAGGAGTTGGCTAGGGTTAATTGAAACCTCCCCCTTGGTCCGAAATCTGGATTGATAGTTCTTGGTTAGGTCTATTTGGCCCCTTAGAGAAAAACACCTCCCGTAGTAGCTCTTCAGCCAAGGTAATCCCCAAGTTGAGGAGCAGGAGCCAGGCAAGAAGGAGGTTCCTCAATGGATGTGGATAATGCTTCTCAAAGAAACGGTAAAGGCTCCTGTGATGTTCTACCTTCATCCTCTTCCTACAAAGCTCCGTTGATCCACCCCAGAGATGCCAAGCTCGTGCCTGAGGAAAATAAAAGACCTTCTTCCCAGTCCTCTTCGCTCGATAGCAGAGATCTACATCCTCTACATACATAAAAAACCTCTCATCAAACCCCCCTAACTGGTGGAAAAGCTCCCCTCTAATCATCATAAACGCTCCGGCCACGGAGTCAACCTCCTTCTCCTCCTCCTTGGCTTGTGGTGCCTTTCCTAACAACCTACCCAATGGATTCCTCTTGGTAGCAAAAAGATTACCGTAGGTAGGAAACTCACGGTAGGTAGGCTGAAGTTTTTGGTTAACCCCCCACAACCCTCCCCCTGCTATCCCTATCTCTTCCCTCTTCTCCAGGAGGGAGATCATTAGATCAATTGCCCCCTCTTCCACTGTGACATCAGGGTTTAAAAAGAGGATATACTGGGGAGGAGGGAATTGCAGGACCCGGTTACAACCTTTTGCAAAGCCCAAATTCTTCTTCTCCTCGAGGAGAAGAACCTGAGGGAAATTGTCCCTCACCAAGGAGGTCGTTCCATCCCCAGAGGCGTTGTCCACTACCACCACCTGATGAGCAATTTTAGGGGGATCCTCTTGGAGGGAAAGGAGACATCTCTTCAAGTGGCCTTTGCTCTTATAGGAGACGATAACGATAATCAACTTTGGTACAAATTCTGATCGATAAGGACTCACCCCTTGATCCTCCTGGTAAAGGAAGGTAGAGATATATCATAACAGCTCCCTTTAGCTTCTCCCCAGAAGGCTGGAGAACCTCAGCCTCCACACCATCCAGATGGCTTCCCGCACGATCTTCTTGGACATTTTGGATTTTCCTGCTTGTCTGTCCACAAATACTATCGGTATCTCACAGATCCTATAACCCTTCTTCCAAGCCTTGTAGCTCACCTCGATCTGAAATGAATAACCATCGGATTTGACCTTCCCGAGATCTATCCCCTCCAATACCTCCCTCCGGAAACATTTAAACCCCCCCGTAGCATCTTTGAGAGGAAGCCCGGTCACTATTCTGGTGTAAATATTGGCATAATAACTGAGGAGGAGCCTCTTCATCGGCCAGTTAATGACATTAACCCCCATAATATAGCGTGAGCCAATGACCAAATCGTGGTCCTTTATCTTCTTCAAAAATTCTGGTATATATTGGGGATCGTGGGAAAAGTCGGCATCCATTTCGAATATATAGTCATATCCCTTCCGCAGGGCATACCTGAACCCCTCGATATAAGCAGATCCCAAACCAGCCTTCTCCTCCCTCTCTATTAGGTTTACCTTTTCATTCGACTCAGCTAATTTGGCTACCAGCTTGCCTGTCCCATCTGGAGAGTTGTCATCAACCACCAAAACCTCTATCCGGGGATCAACCTCCAGGACAGCCTCAATGATTCCCTCTATATTTTCCCTCTCATTGTAGGTAGGGAAGATGATCAATGCCCTCTCCTTATCTTTCTCCTTCATCCCTCTCCTTTTTGATAGTCTCCAAGGCCTCCGTTATCGAGTGGGGAGTATATCCTAAGACCCTCCGAGCTTTGTCGACCCTCAACCCTCCCTTAGGGGGACGGTTAGCAACGAACCTGACAGAAGCCGTTTCCTCCGGCTTAACGAGGTTGGGGTCGTATCCAAAGACTTGAGCCACTTTCTGGGCGAAATCAAATCTGCTCAAAAACTTTCCACCAGAGATATGAAATATACCCCTCTCACCCACAGCTTCCATTATCCCCTTCACCAGATCCCCTACCCAGGTGGGAGTGGTGAACTGGTCGATAAAACCATAAACCACCTCTCCTCTGCTCAACCCCTCCAGCAAGAAGCCGAAGAAACCCTTCTTTCCCCCTCTGGGGAGTCCATAGAGCGCTGATGTCCTCACAATAACATAGTCAAGGGGGAACCTCCCGAGAACTCTCTCGCCCTCCAGCTTTGTCATTCCATAGTAGTTGCAAGGGGAAGGGGGATCCTCCTCAGAGTAAGGGCCTGCCCTTCCATCAAAGACATAGTCTGTGGAGATGTGGACGAGTTTACACCCCACTTCACTACAGATGGAAGCTATATTCTCTACCCCCTTTACATTCACCTCCCAGGCCCTTTTTCTATCCCGCTCACACCCATCTACATCGGTGAAGGCAGCGGCATTGATGACGAGTTCTGGAGCAAATTCCGCAAAGCTGGATTTGAGTCCCTCGAAGTTAGTCAAATCCTGTTCTACAAATTGACATTTCCATCTCTTGCCAAGAGGAGACTCAAAGTCTAAGCCCAAAATTATAAATCTCTCGGAAAACCGCTCTATAAGTTCTGAACCTAAAAGACCATTACATCCGGTTATCAATAGCCTTTTCATAGGAACGGTAAAAAGATTATCAAAAGCATCAAAGGTGAACTTACTTTTTTCTACGGATTCTTTCCCAATAAATGACACAACTAACTAAGAATAAAAGAAAACTAAAACTTATCCTACTTCCTATTTTAAAAGCACCAGGATCAAAAACAAGTTTAACTGTATGTCTTCCCTTTTCAAGCCGAACAGCCCTAAGCACATAGTCTGCCAAATAAACTTTAGTCCTTTCCCCATCTACCCAAGCTTTCCATGCTGGATGCCAGTTTTCGCTTAACACAAGCCACCCAGGGGAGGAGAGTTCTACCACACAAATTATTTTATTGGGACTATAGGTGTCTATTTTCACCTTCCCGGGATTCTCGAGTGTCTCCAAATGTGGCACCCTTGGATCTTGTTCCAAGATAACGGTGAGACGTGGGTTGAAGTTTGACTCCTTCATCCTGTTCAATACCTTATCTTTAGCCAATACCTCATAATCCGATGCAATCCATGCCCGGGGTAATACAGTCTCATTTTCATAAACTGCCTGACCTCGTCTATCATTATAAACAAGTTTCAACCCCTTATGAGCATCTTCCCAAGAAACACCCCATTTTCTCAAGAATCCCCGTTTAAAGTTCTTGATCGCTTTCTGAGTCTCCTCGTCGTATCCCGACAGATCTTCTGGCAGCCATAACCCTATAATGTATTTCACATTCAAAATATCTAAGAACTTTCTGTATTTCACCAGATTAGGAGCATTAAACATCACACTCTTTCCAGCTCCGATAAGATCCTGATATCTATGGTAAGGGTTAGAAACATATCCTCCTACACTTTGAATGCCATGAAGGCTGAGATAGGAATCGGTTGTGTGTTCATAATGGAGGGGAAACACCCTGTATATGGTTTGATCCCGCTTCAGGAAACTCACCACACTATCGGGAGCATAATATTCCCTTGGATGAGGGACAGTTTTCAGAAATTGCTTTTCGACGCTCCACTGATCAAAAATAAGGATTGGTATGACTATGAGTGTCCAGGTGCCTAACTTTAACTTTCTGGTAACTAACCCAATAATTAAAATAGCATTGATGGCAATCAAGAGAAGCGCCTTGCCTAAACTATTGAGAAAATGCGGGTAGTTTCGGTAAAGATTGGCCATCTTTTGCTGAGCAAGTTGTGCTCCATACTTTGCCTGAAGGATTGGCTCAAAATGGGATTTGAGCACCGAAAGGATTGAATCCTTTGCTCCAATACAAACAATAGAGAAAAGTGCAACAACCCCAAAAACAATTAGAAGGCAAACCGCAATCTTCCTTACGGAGTCATTCGCTTTGGCTTTAGTCTTTTTACTATCAACCAGTGCCTGAATTCCAAATGCAGAGAGAACCGCAACGGAAAATGCTACAAGATAAAATGCCATCGCGGGTCCTCTGAATTTTTTTATGTAAGGAAAGAAGTAATAGGGTATCCGATAGAACGGAGTATGACCCCCAAGGGCAAATAATGTGGCAAAAATACCAAGTCCAGCAAAGAACTTTACATACTTTTCTTTGTATTTTACAACTATTGCTATCAGAGCAAGTAGGAGGGGCAATATCCCAAGATATTGGGTATCAAGTTTAAAAAAGTTCTCTCCCCAATAGTTATTCAGTATACCAGAAAAGTGAGGAGTCAGGAGATCCAAGAGCTCAGCCGCTGATAACGACCATGAAGTGGCAAATTGATAACCCCTCACTATTCCACCTCTGGAACCCCACCCTATTCCGGCAAATATCGGCGTGAATTTTACGGCAGCTAAACCACCAGCAAGTAATAAGCCTAAAAAAGAATAGAAGAGGAGCTTAATCGTTCCCATCAATTTATTTTCTTTCCTTTGCCAAATGAGCTGGACGAGCAAATAGAAAACAGAGACCCAGCCGGCATAATAGGTGAGTTGAAAATGTGCCTGAGTAGCGGAAAAACCTCCTATTGCGCCGGCAAATAGAAAGTAGATAAGTGTATGTTTCGTGAGTCCCTTGTGCAAGAAAAGTAGAACAAATGGGAACAAGGCAGCGGCCATAGTTTTACCAAAATGCCCCGGATATGGCATAGAGAGAAGTGAACCTGCACCCATATAGGCTATTGACGCAAAAAGGGCGGGATAGCTGGAAATCTTTAACTCCTTCAAGAAAAGGTAAATTCCGACCCCAGCCAAAAAAATGGCGAGAACAAAGAGATACACTTGGGTCAGATGAGGAGAAAAAATAAGGTCAAAAAGAGTATACAAGCTATATGGATTACCACCTGGTATCCCTCCAAAAACATAAGGGTTCCATTTAGGTATTCCTCCGTATTGCCTGATGTAATCTGCTACTAATTTCGCAGAGGGATATCCTGATGATAACCAGTCAGAGCCGTACATCATTTTAGTACCCGAGAGCAAGGAGGCAAAATATATTAAGGGAAGAATAAACAGGATAGCTATGAATATTTTGCTTTGAATGGTTTTGAAAGTGTGTTTAGTTGGCTTTGTCGATTTTTTCCTTTTCTTTTTCATTAGACACCCCTATAATAATGTTAAAAAGGTTCTCATACAATTCTCCACTCCGATGGGGTTATTGCCATATACACCAAAGAGAGGGGAAAGGAAATTACCTCGCAGGCAAAATGTTGTTTGGTATTTAATGATATACATAAAAATATGCAAAGGTAAAATAAATGTCTTATAGAAAATTTACTAAAGACATTGGAATCATAGGTATAACTAATTTCTTGATAGCTTTAAGTAGAGTTATCCTCATCCCCATTCTAACAAAATCATTAGGAGCAGGTAACTATGGAATCTGGGTTCAAATTATTGTTACCATCTCAATATTAACACCGCTAACAACTATCGGTTTACCCTTTACTCTTGTTAGATTTTTAGCTGCTGAAAAAAGTAAGAAAGAAATTCAAGATGGTATTTATTCCACTTCTGCTTTGGTATTAGCGCTGAGTTTGATTCTCTCTGCATTATTAATATTGCTCTCGAAACAGATTTCAAATTTCTTGGGTGATGGCAGACAATTGGTTGAAGTTTTAGCCCTAATTGTTCCTGTTCAAAGTTTAAGTTTAATATTTTTAAATGTTTTTAGGGCTTTTCAGCAAATGAAAAAATATTCATTCTTCACACTTTTAAGAACCTACGGAGAACTGGCCCTAATTGCATATACTGTAACAACCGGCTATGGCCTATTGGGGGCTGTTTTTTCAGTCCTTTTTGTTAGATCTATTGTTCTCATAGTAATGGGAGTTTTCATCCTTAAAAGAGTAGGACCAAAATTACCCGGTTTCTGCAGAATAAAGGAGTATTTAGCATTTGGACTACCCACTATTCCGGGGAGTATCTCAAGTTGGCTTGTAAATTCAAGTGATCGATATGTAATCGGATTTTTTTGGGGGGCCACATTTGTAGGCTACTATTCGCCAGGTTACACTTTAGGTTCTATTATAGGCATATTTTTGGCCCCACTTGGTTTTGTCTTGCCAGCCGTCCTCTCTAAATTCTATGACGAAAATAATATAACTGATGTAAAAACATATTTGAGATACTCATTGAAGTATTTTTTGGCATTAGCAATTCCCTCTGTATTTGGTTTATCTATCCTATCGAGGCAATTACTGACAATCCTATCAACCCCAGAGATTGCATCACGAGGATACTTGACCACTCCATTTGTTGCAACCAGTTTTTTGTTATATGGGATAATTAGCATCGTTTCCAACATTATTGCCTTGGTGAAAAAGACAAGAATTGTAGGTATAATATGGGTAATAGCGGCTTTATCGAATCTTGGGTTAAATATTCTTGCAGTTCCTCGTATAGGGATCTTGGGCGCAGCAATCACTACATTGATAGCATTTACTATTGCATTTAGTCTCACTGCAGTTTATTCATTTAAATATATTAAATTTAAGATCGATATCAGATTTATATTTAAGAGTATTTTTGCCTCAGTTATAGCTACTTTCATCATCATAGCACTAAGTCCCATAAGAACCAGAGAAATTGTTTTTACGATTATAACCGCTGCTCTTTCATACGCTACAATATTATTTGTGCTCAGGGGATTCACAATGGAAGAAATCAGGTTTTTTAAGAAACTATTTAAGATTTAAAGAGGCTTCGCCTCAAACCGATAAAGTAGAACAATATGATTGGGCAAAACCTTCAAAAATGTAAACTTGTTTCGGGAATGAAGATTTTCATAGCACAAACATCCGTATTCAGCTTCTTTCATCATCAACTTCGCTGTCTTGATTGGTTCGATTTTTCTTTGTTGCAAGATCAATGTACTGCACCCCAAAAATTGGACACTTGCTTAAGCAATAAATAGGCGTTACA
>JAOZPP010000114.1 GCA_029932675.1 bacterium | reverse complement strand
GCTCCTCAGCAACCAGCTTGTTCTCCGCACCCTTTACACTCACCGATGGCTTGTAGACCAAACCCTTGCCACCCATACAGAAGAAATGAGAGAGACAATCCAACTCATCCTCGGTGGGGTCCATCCCACAGTCAGGATAGGGTGTAACTGGAGGAGAGGACCCAGGCACGCCAAACACGTATTGCAGGGACTTTAGGGGGTCGTTGGTAAAGACATTGCCGTCATCATCGTAATCGGCAGCATCCATACAGGTAGTAGGATTGGAACCGGGCACACCAAATATCCACTGCAGCTCCATTAAGGGATCATTGGTATATAAGGCTCCATCACAATTATAGTCCCCTCGGATGAAAGTGGGGCCCCCTCCCACCCGCAGACTACCATTGATAAGCCAAGGATCGTAGGTGCAATTGCTTTGGCCGACGGTAGTGGAGTTGATCAAGTCAACCTCAAAGGTGGTATCAATGTCCACCGCAGTATCTGCAGTAACCACCACATTGAAGAGAAGCCTCGGGGTTGAGGAAGAGTTTAAGGGAGAACCGCCCGCTGCCTTGGCCTCAAAGAAGGCTATACGCAAATTCGGCCAATTCAAAACACCATAATCGAAATAGTTGAACCCACTCAAACAGGTGCCTGCGGTATCGATACGACTGAAGTTTACTCCCAACCCCCAGGGGAGGGGCATCTGCAGCTCCACATAGATGCTGTCTGGGGAATGATCTGGATTCGTTAGGTAAACAGGCAGTTGGGTGCTATCGCCAGGGGAGACCGAGGCAAAGGATAGGGAGACCGTGTCTGGGCGACTATCCGTGATCACCAAGTCACCGTCTATCTCTTCCGGATAATAAGTGTTTATCCCCAAGGTATCCGCCAATTGACAGTCATATCCTCCATAGGTGATGAATTGGATGGGTGCCGATTGAGCGCAATCCCGCACCCCACCGAAAAGGGTAAAGAAGAGCTTTCTCCCCGCACCTGGAGTGACTGTTGCCGCACTGTCATACCCGCTTACGCTCACTATCGTCGAGTCATCGTTAAATTGATAACCCATAGATGCGAAGTCCGCAAGACAGGAGGAGATGAAGCTGACGGAGTCAAAACTCATCGCCTGACACTCCACATTTACCTTTATGCCCCTGATGGAGTGGTAGGGATTGGCCAAATAGATGGGGAGGGAAACATCCTGTTGTCCAGAAGCCGCATAGTTTTTTAGAGCGATTACCGTATCCGGCGCCGAGTGGGTTACGGTCACCACCACCTCAGCGGTGTCGGCGAGGGGAGGTGAACCATTGTCCTGGACGATAAAAAGAAACTTATAGATCCCCTCATCACCATAGTCCGGCTGCCAGGTAAAGAAGCCCTTCCAGTAGTGGTGAGAGGTCTCATATCGCACCTCATTGATCACCAAACTGCTCTTACCCTTTGGTGTCCCGTTGCTCACCCCCGGGGTAGGAGAGGCATAAGAGGAAAAATCGGCGCTGTTGTCATCGGTATCCGTGCCATCCGGATAGCGGCCTAAACTATAATCGCGAGGGACATCTGGCGCTGGGCTACCCTCTCCACAGAAAAACCAGCTCGAGGTGTCTGAGGGCCCATAACCAAGGGCATCTAAGGTATCCCCTTCCGGGCTGAGCAGGAGGATATTCTCCCCTGTCCCCTCAGCATTACGCCAATCGATAGCAGCGTTCACCAGGTCCCAATTGGCTACCGAGCTATCGTGGGCGATCACATAATAACCATCAGGGGGGATAGGAACGGTATCCTCCTGACTGAGGCTGAAGATGATGGCGGTAGCATAGACATCCCCCGTCTCCCCATCGACCCCGATCAACTTATAGTTCAAAAGGGACATCCCCGGTGGCCCCTTTAACTCCGTGAATGTCCCGCTGTCGATATGGCTCTGTTCAAACTGGGAACCAGAAGGAGGGGAACTTGCCCCCTCCAGGCTATCGCTCAGTTGAAGCAAGTCGGCCACATCTGGGTCAGTCGCCGTTACCTCAAAGGAGAGCCTATCCCCTTCAGCCACCCATTGTGAATCGGGGACAGAGATCACTGGAGGGCGGTTGACCGCCCCTGCACCGGCAGCGAAAAGAAAAAACATGAAAAGGAAAAATCCTACTACCCTCCCCTCTATTTTTAACCGGTTACCATTACCTATTTGAAATCTCAATAGATTTCCCTTTCTCCTAGCAGAATTGGAAAAGAGAAGAAAATCTACCACGGATTTACACGGAGCAACCCACAATCTTCTACCCAGCTTTAGCCCCGCCCGAAGAAAAAAACCCAATTAAGGTCACATTCTCTTACATCTTTGCGGTCAGATGAGGGCATCTGACCGCTCAAAAAAGTGAGCCCTTGCCATCAAGATCAGGGAATTTAACGGCTCTCCCGCAACCCGCCAGGGCAAAAGCCCTGACGGTATAGGGAATGAGGAGGGCTCCTACGGGAGCCCTCCTCACCTTGGTTTCAGGTCTTTACTTGAGCAAGACCATCTTGCGGATGGAGGTGAAGTTGCCAGCAGTAAGCCTGTAGAAGTAGACACCTGAAGCCATATCACGCGCATTCCAGGTAACTACTTTGTAACCAGCCTTCTGCTGTCCATCCACTAATGTGGCCACCTTCTGGCCAACCACATTGTAGACCTCCAACTTCACCTGGCAGTTTACAGGCAGTGCATACTTGATGATGGTAGTTGGGTTGAACGGGTTGGGATAGTTCTGGGAGAGAGCAAACTCCTTCGGCAGATTACTCCCAGCCT
>JAOZPP010000004.1 GCA_029932675.1 bacterium | reverse complement strand
GCGGCCACCCCTTGCTTTTGCCGACTTAATTAGCTGGTAATTCACACCAAGCGTTGAAGTGGACTTTCATCGAGATTGCCAATAATGCCTGGCGGACAGAGCCTGATCTGGGTAGGTACTTCTCCGGCATCGCCCGGAGGAGGGGGAGGAAGATTGCCAAAGGGGTTTACCACATGTTGAAGAACAAGATGAGCTTCGCTGAATACAAGAGCAAATACTTAGCCAGGTGAGCTCCTCTTTTCGCTTTCACCCCAGAGGGGTACTTGTCAAGACTGGGCAGCCTGGCGTCCCGCATACTGATATCTTGCGCCTCTCCCCGAAGCGCCCATAGAAGAATGGGACAAATCCCTTAGATAATGCGGGATGGCATATAACCAAGGAGGTTAAAATGAGTGCGCCGAGCAAAGCTCAGGCTGTCCGGCCAGTGAAAGTCTGGTCTGAGGAAAGGTTAGCAACCACCTCAGTAGGGAACTCTGTGTAGCGGGAGACAACGAACGCTATGAAGCCAGAGGGAACAAGATACTGGGCTGCAACGCAAGTGAAGGTATTGAGCCCCGAAATGCCTGTCGTCTCGGAAGCCGACGCTGTTCATTTAGCGGAAGGCAGAACTCTTGTATCCGTTAAGCGAGGACACAAGAGCCCGACGGGGTCTGAGGCCGTGGCACGGTATCAAATGGATAGGCTGGGAACTCGGGAGGCCCATAGCGTTCCCCGGTATGGGGTATGGGCTACCAAGCCTATAGACGGCAAGGCAGTTCAGATGACGCTATGGGAGTCGGACCAATCCATAGTACCGAAGAAACCTCGTAATGGAGGTGGAGGGAAGAGATTGGCAGGGATGCGATGGGACGGCAGGGAAACATCTTCCACACTCAGAGGTGGGCCCAGGATGTCAACAAAACTGTCGTCCCTAACTCAACGAGCCAGGGGGAATCCGGGGGATAAGTTTACATCATTAGCTCATCTGCTCACGGAGGATTTTCTTCTGGAATGCTTTAAGGAGCTGAAGCGAGACAAAGCTCCGGGTATTGATAGGGTAACGGTGAAGGAGTATGAAGAGCACATGGAGGAGAACTTCAAGGATTTAGTGGTAAGGCTGAAGGCCAAGCGTTACCGTCCCGGACCCGTGAGGCGGGTTTACATACCGAAGCCAAATGGGAAAAGAAGGCCGTTAGGGATACCTACGGTTGAGGATAAGATAGTTCAGATGGGGATAAAGAAGATTCTTGAGGCGATATTTGAGTGTGACTTCTTAGATGTATCCTATGGGTTTCGCCCTAATAGGAGTTGTCACGATGCCCTGGATGAGGTGGACAAGGTCATAATGACTAAGCCCATCAACTATGTGGTGGATAAGGACATTAAGAAGTTCTTTGACACCGTAGACCACAGGTGGCTGATGGAATGTCTCAGACAGAGGATAGCAGACCCGAGCCTGTTAAGGTTGATTGCCCGCTTCTTGAGGTCGGGAGTGATGGGGGAGGGGAAGTATGTGGAGAGGGACAGGGGCACGCCGCAGGGAGGGGTGCTCAGTCCGCTGTTGGCCAACATCTACCTTCATTACATCTTAGACCTCTGGTTTGAGAAGGTAGTGAGGAAGCGGCTAAGGGGATATGCTGGGCTGGTGCGGTATGCGGATGACTTCGTTGTCTGTTTTCAGTATGAGGATGAAGCCAAGGAGTTTGGGGAGGCATTGAGGCAGAGGTTAAGCGAGTTTGGGCTGAGGATTGCAGAAGAGAAGAGCAGGGTTATTGAGTTTGGCCGCTATGCTTGGCAGAGGGCACAGAGGCAGGGCAAGAAAGTGGCAACATTTGACTTTCTGGGCTTTACCCACTACTGCGACAAGACCAGAAGGGGCAAATTTAAGTTGGGGCGAAGGACAGCGAGGAAGAAGCTTACTCAGAAGCTCAAGGAGATGAACAGGTGGCTGAAGGCGGTGCGGAATGCTGTGAAGTTAGAGGAGTGGTGGCCGATACTGAGGCTGAAGCTTGTGGGGCATTATCGTTACTACGGGATAAGTGGCAACATGCCCAAGCTGAAGAGATACTACAACCAGGTAGTGCGGCTTGCCTATAAGTGGATAAACAGACGGAGTCAGAAGAGGAGTTACAACTGGAGGCAATTTAGTCGGTTTCTTCAATATAATCCGCTGCCTTTACCGAGGATATACAGACCGTATCCTATCCTTGTAAAGGGGATGTATTCCTGAAGAGCCGGATGAGGGAAAACCTCAAGTCCGGTTCTGTGAGGGGCGTTAACAACCAAAGGAGGTTGAAAAGATGTCTACTCGACGGGACTAAAAAGGAGACTCTCTTAAAAAAGGGTGACGAGCTTCTTTATAGAAAAATCTCTCCACTATTTTTTGGGGAGAGGGGTTAAGCTTTGACTATTTGCAGTTTTGGTAAGGGAAGTTAGGTCCTTGCGATTGAGGGATTCCTCTGGAGAAGCTATGAACACCGGGAATTTGGCCATCACCGGTCGGTGGTCTGATACATTCTGGAAGTAATCGACCACCTCATCATCAAGCCTAAGGGTGGTGGTGGTTCCCCCCCTGTATTCATCGATAGCGTCTTTGGAGATGAGAATGTGATCAATGAGGCTGGAGTAACGGGGGTAAGAAGCGAAGTGAGGGTCACCGGCGAGGGGAAAGGTGAGAAAACGATAGTCAAGGGAGTCTTCAATGAAGACGGTGAAGGCATTTTCACCGGGGGGGTCGTTGATCTGATCGTTCCAATCTCCGGCCACTACAAAATCCTTCTCCTCAGAGGAAGCTATCTGGGAATCAAGGTAGGCTTTTAGCTTCTTGGCCGCCTCTCGACGCCGTTTAAGGTCAGTTGAGTCTGGCCCTGCCTTTAAATGAAGGACTAAAAGGCGAAAATCGAATCTCTCTCCACCCTTTTGGGCGACAACTGACATCTCCAAAGGAGGACGAGGAAAGGTATCTCTATCATTGGTGAAAATTTGGCCAACATTCTCGATAGAGATCAAGCCTTCTTTATAGATGACCCCAGTCTTTTGATACCAGTCCCCGTAACTGTCCTTGGAGTAGAGCCCATTGTACTCCGGAAGTCCGTCGAGGAGCTCTCGAAAGGCAACGGTATCACTGATCTCCTGGACGGCGAAGAGGTCAATATCGAGCCCTTCGATGATCCGTTGAACCTCGTCAACCGTAGTCTCTCCAGCAAGGGGAAATGTCTCGATGTTCCAGGTGGCGATCTCCAGGGTCTCCTCGCCTCCCTGCGGTTTCACCAAGGGAGGGGGCTCGTTATCGAGCACCCTCCTTTCCCTCCGGCCACAGGATGGGGCTAATAGGCTAACCCCCACCAAGGAGATAAGTAACCAGAGGGAGATCCTAAATCGGCTCTTCATCGTCTCCTTGCCTCCAATTGAAGGAGGATTGATAATTCGGTTAGCCCTGATGGGGTCGACTCACAGGGGCAACTTCTACACAGCCAGCGAAACAGCAACCAAAAGGAGATATAAAATAGAAAGCTTTGCCTGCGGGAAAGGAACCTCCGATGAGCTGAGGTCCTAACTCCTTCTGTTTCCCTTCCCCTCAACCAATATTACCCATTCCCCCTTCACCTTCCCCGGGGAGATCTGCTTGCTTAACTCGCTGAAGGTTCCCCTTATTATCCCTTCGAACTTTTTGGTCAACTCCTTGGCCAAGGCTGCTCTCCTCTCCCCCCAGATATCGACCATATCCTTTAAGGTAGCCAAGAGCCTATGGGGGGATTCATAAAAGATCATGGTCCTTTGCTCCTCGGCCAATTCCTTTAACCTCCTCCTCCGGGGACCTGGTCTGGAGGGGAGGAACCCCTCGAAGGCAAACCGATCAGTGGGAAGGCCAGAGGAGATAAGGGCAGAGAGGGCTGCATTCGGCCCAGGAATGGGGATAACCTCTATCCCCTGGTCGATGGCTAACCTCACCAAATAGAAGGCTGGGTCCGATATACCCGGGGTCCCCGCATCAGAGACCAGGGCTATCGATTTGTTCTCCAATAGCTTCCTAATCAGCCAAGGAGCTCTTCTCTCCTTGTTGTAGTCATAGTAACTGATTAGGCCCTTTCGGATCCCATAATGGAGGAGAAGCTTTCTTGTCCTCCTGGTGTCCTCACAGGCAATAAGGTGGGCCTCTTTTAGGATGCGGAGGGCACGTAGGGTTATGTCCTCCAAGTTTCCTATGGGGGTGGCCACCAGGTAGAGCCTACCGGCCCCAATCTCTGGGGTATCTGAAGTCCCGATCGATTGTCCTCTCGGAAAGCTTGGCAATTAAGGGAAGCCTCCTCTTATATTGGGAGGTTTGAATCCTCTTGAAGACATTCTTTACGAACTCCCTCTTGTATCCCAGTTCCTCCAGTTCGGAGAAGGTAAACCTTTTATCCACCATATAGTAGAGGAGGGTATCTACCTCATCATAGGTAAAACCTAATTCCTCTTCATCGGTTTGACCTGCCCAGAGATCAGCGGAAGGTTTCTTTCTGCGGATCCCTTCTGGAACGCCGAGGAACTCTGCCAGTTGATAAACCTGGGTCTTGTAGAGGTCGCCTAAGGGGGCCAAAGCACAGGCCATATCACCCCATAAGGTGGTATAGCCGAGGAGATACTCGGTCTTGTTGGATGTTCCCAAGACCAAGGCTTCAATCTCCCTTGATTGGTCGTAGAGGATGATCATCCTTTCCCTGGCCATTACATTTCCCTTCCTTAGCTTATCCATCTGGGGGAACGCCTGGAAGAGCGGTTCGACCATGGGGGTGATATCCACCCGGCGCCAACTGATCCCCAACTTCTTGGCCACTGAGAGACCATCCTTCTCAGATTGGGGATTGCTGCCTTTATAAGGCATTATTATTCCATATACCCCTTCGGGACCTAAGGAATTTCTTGCTAAATAGGCTGTAGTGGTAGAGTCGATTCCTCCGGAAAGGCCAATTACTACCTTCTGAAACCCCACCTTCCTCACCTCATCGGCGATGAAGTCCTCCAAAAGCTTGGCCGTTAACTCAGGGTTTATTAGAAGTTCTTTGCTCATATATCCTCTCCAATTCCCTTAAGGTAAGGTGAAGTTTCTCATCCCGCAGAAGAGGGGTATACATCCGTGCCCTCCTCACCTTACCTAAATCTATGGTTCCACAAAGGAACTCCTCCTGCAGGTATTCCCCCTTTGTCACCACCAATCCATCTGGTCCAACGATCTCTGATCCTCCCCAAAAATTTACCCCATCCTCATAGCCAACCCGGTTAACGTTCACTATATAGAGGGAGTAGAAAAAGGCAGTTATCCTATTTACCCTCTCCCAGATCTGGGCTGAGCCCAACCCCTCCCCCTCTTTTATCCCCCTGGAGGGACTGTTGGAGAGGAAGAAGATGAGCTTTGCTCCATCGTTGGCCAATATGTAGGAAGTGGAGGGATGCCAGGCATCCTCGCAAATGAGTAGGCCCATCCTGCCGAATTTTGTATCAAATGCTCTCACTGTCTCTCCGCTGCCGAAGTATCTCTGCTCGTCAAACATACCATAGGTGGGGAGATAGACCTTGCGGTGCACCTTCTTTATCCGGCCATCCTCGATATAGACTGCGGAGTTATAGAATTCGTGATCCGATGATTCCTCCACAAACCCGAAGATGATGGAAATCCCCTTGCTTTCTTCTTTCATCTTCTCCATAATCTGAGCCCGGAGGTCGATGGAGACTACGGGGACCATATCCTTCAGGAAACAACCGGTGAGGGAGAGCTCCGGGAAGGCGATTAGATCGATCTGTTCTGCTTTTGCCTTCTCAATCAAGGAGAGATGAAGTTCCAGGTTCTTCTTTAGATCCCCCAAGGATGGTTTCAATTGGGCCAATCCCACTTTTATCTTCATATTATCCTCCGGTTGAAAGGTAATTATAACAAAAAAAGTGTGGTATGGCAAGGGGAATTGAGGTCTTCAATTTTTTGGTTGACTTTGGGGTGGGGGAGGTTTATTCTTAGGGGCAAAGCGATGTATCAATCTGGAGCTAATAACTTTCCTCAACAGGCAAGGGACCTGGCGAGGCTGTTGGGTGGGGCGATAAAGAGGTTAGAGATATATCCCCCAGGGCATCCCACGGTGGATAAGGCGATTGATGGCCCTTGGGAGGTTCTCGCCAAGCTCTTAGCCCAAAGGGGGGAACTGGCCCTGACCATAAGGGGAGAAAGGGTATTGATTGGAGATTTTCCTTTGGAAAGGGGGGTTCCTGCCTATGACAAGCTCCTCCAGGATATGGAGGACAGGAAGATAGAGGGGATAACCTTTCTGTCGGGTCTGAGGAGGGAGGAGTTGCGGGGGCTCCTTGAGGCCCTGAGCCTGAAGCCGGATCTGCTCCACACTAAGGGTGGGATTACTTCCTACTTAGAGGAGAAGGGGATAGAGCATATAAGGATTAATGAGGTGGGCAGAGGGGGAAGAGGAGAGTCCTCTGAGCCGTTGGGGGGGGAGATAGGGGAACTTCTTAGCCTTTTTGAATCCCACCCTTCTCTGCTCGGGGAAAGGATAGGGAAGCTTGTGGAGGATAAACCACTCCCACTTAAGAGGCAATTAATCGATGATTACCTCCTTCGTATAGCTTCCGCATTCTTAGAGGCTTACCCTGATCCACGCAGGGCGAAGAGGTATATGGCTCAGCTCATCCTCACCCTTAATTCCCAGCTCAAAGATTGGCTCCAAAAGGAGGGGGAGGGGGAGGCCGAGACTGAGGACAGGACAGGGGAGTTGGTGAGAAAGGTCCTCGATGAAGCGAGGCTTTACTTGATTAGCAAGGGACTTACCCAAGATGGCGCCTCCCTAAACAGGGTGAGGAATCTGGTGGGAAGGCTCATCCAGGAGGGGGAGAGGGAGAGGATGTTCCCCCTTCTGAAGGAAAAGCTCCTCCAGGCGGGAATTTCTGAAGAGAATTGGTCCTGGGTGGTGGGGAAGGAACAGAGAAGTCGGGAGTCGATCCTGAAGAGGGCCAAGGAGATAATGGAAGACATGAAGTCCCTCATAGATGACCCAGAGGAAGTTTCCGGAGTCCTCCGGGGCCTTCTTACCGTGGGTGAGGAGGGGAGAGTAGAGGAGATGTTAAGTAGGTTTGCTGGAGCATTTGGGGAAGGTTCCCCGGAGGAAAGGATAAAATTTCTGGAAAATTTCAGTAGGCTGCTTACTATCCTTTTAGAAGCCGACCAAGTTGAACTTTTAGATCAAAACCTGGAAGCCTTAGCCGAAAGGGGAGGGAAAGAACCGGATGAAGGGGTTTTTAAGGTCTTCTCAACGCTATTGCAAAGGCTGGCCTTAGATCTGATAGAAAAGGGAAAATATGGCTCTGCCTCAACTATTATTCATCTTTTAGGTCAACTTGCCGATCCCCAAACCGGCCTTCCCTTAGAACATAGGCTAATTGCGGCGCGGGTGCTTCGAGGTATAGGGACTTCGGAGGTCGTCCCCCACTTAGTGGAGAAGATCGTGGAGGGGGAGAGCAGAAAGGAGATAGCTAACATCCTCACCGATTTGGGCACTAAGGATGTAGCTGAGGAACTGTTAAAGGTTTTCACCCACCCTGATAGAGGAGTAAGGCAGATAGCATTGCGTATCCTTACTCAAATTGGGGAGAACTCCTTGGGCCCTTTATCAAAGCTACTTCAGGGGAGATTTGCTCGCGGGCCAGAGGGGACCCTTGAGGATGAAAGTTGGTGGATAGTGAGAAACAGCATTTACCTTTTAGGGGAGATAGGTGAGGAGATCTCCCTTCCCCTTCTCAAAGACTGCTTAGAGGATGCCGATTACCGGGTGAAGGTGGAGGGGGTTAAGGCCATGGAAAAGATAGGTAGCTCCCGGGCAGTCCCCTTCCTCGTCCGGATGATTGCTGACCCCCAGGGTGAGGTGAGGAGAGCTGCTATTGTTGCTTTGGGGGCCATAGGGGATAAAGCTGCGATCAGTCCACTCATTGATATCTATCCGGAGCGGGGGAAGGAGGAGAGGCTTTTGATAATTTCTGCTTTAGGGAATATAGGGGATCCTCAGGCCATGGACTTTCTCCTCAACCTAATGGAGAGGAGAAGACCGCGTTGGAAGAAGATTTTGGGTGAGGGGGGAGAGGAGACCCTTCCGGCCATCTTTAAGGCTCTTGGGAAGATTGGGGATAGGCGAGCCACTGCAAAGTTGGAGGATTTTATCTCCCAAACAAGGGATGCGAAACTGCGCAGTGCCGCTCAGCAGGCCCTATCGGGGATCAAACAGGCAACCAAGGAGGAGAGATGAGGGGGATAATCTGTGGTTTCACCCTTCTGGGCGTTTTGGCCGCCTCGGCTCTGGCCGCCCCCCAGAAGGGATTAAAGGTCACCGCCTCGATATGTGAGGGGATTGAGGAGAGGGAGCCGGTGGACAAGGGGGAGAGTTTTACCGCTCAGGTGGGCAAGCTCTATTGCCATACCTTGGTGGAGGGAGCGGAGGACTCAACTGCGGTCACCCATATCTGGTACCATGGGGAGAAGGAGATGGCCAAGGTGACCCTCCCGGTGAGATCCTCCCACTGGAGGACCTGGAGCTCAAAGAGGATCATTCCCCAATGGACTGGATGGTGGAGGGTGGATGTCCTTTCCGAGGAAGGCGATACCTTGGCTTCTGCTTATTTTGTTATCAAGTAGGAACTTCCGGGTGGGGTATTAATCGGTGGATAGCCGCTCAGGTCTTTTAAAGTGAGGTGGAGAAAGGCCGAGAGCGCGAATTGCGTTAAGGGAAGAGAGCTGGAAGGAGGAGAGGGCTATGGCCAGTGTAAACAAGGCGATATTAATCGGCAATTTGGGGAGGGATCCAGAACTAAGGTATACCCCTTCTGGGCAACCTGTGGCCAGTTTCCCCTTGGCTACCACCTCCCGATGGAAGGACAAGGAGGGGAATCTGCAAGAGAGAACGGAGTGGCATAGGGTGGTTGTCTGGGGTAGACAAGCAGAGATCAGTGGAGAATACTTGAAGAAGGGGAGTCCAGTCTACATAGAGGGGAGGATTCAAACCCGTTCTTGGGATGACAAGGATGGAAACAAGAGGTATGTAACTGAAATTGTCGCTTATAGGATGCAACTTCTGGGAAGGAAGGGGGAGACCTATGAGGAGGAGATAAAGGGTGAGCCACCTGAAATGGAAGAGGTGGAAGAGGAGGATCTTCCCTTTTAATGAACCGAAGGAATCCTGTTCCTACAGTGGATGTGATCATAGAGTTGGAGGGGAGGGGGATAGTTTTGGTGGAGAGGAAGAACCCTCCGTTTGGTTGGGCCCTTCCCGGTGGTTTCGTCAACTATGGGGAGAGTTTAGAGCAAGCAGCGCTTAGGGAGGCAAAGGAGGAGACGGGGTTGGAGGTTAAGCTCATCCGCCAGTTTCACACCTACTCGGATCCCCGGCGCGACCCCCGCCTCCATACGATAACTACTGTCTATATAGGCCAAGCAAAGGGGAAGCCAAAGGCCGCGGATGACGCCAAAGGGGTGGCTGTCTTCCCCAAAGATGGCCTACCTGCGAAGATGGCCTTTGACCACAGGAAGATCTTAGAGGACTACCTAAGGGAGACGAGTTCCTGATTTTGGCTGCCGGATAAAGGGGTGAGTAATGGATTGAGGTGGCAGATCCATGCTTCTGCCACCTTCCTTCTTCTGCGGAAGGGTTTTTTCCTTACGGCCTTGTCCTTTTCTGAAACTGCAGCAGCGGTTCCTGCATTCCCATGAGAATCAGGGCTCTTCCTTTTTTCAAGAGGGGTTTAAGTGAATGAGATACTGTTGATCGGGATCCTCCTCTTCGGAGGATATCTGGGGGGAAAGCTCATCGCGAAGATAAAGGTTCCCGCAGTTACCGGTTATATTCTGGTGGGGTTGGCCTTTGGAGTCTCCTCCTTGAAGCTTATCCCCTGGGAATGGAACTTGAAACTGAGCTGGTTGATAGACTTTGCCCTTCTTCTTATTGCCTTCCACATTGGCGGGGAGTTAAGGCTGAGCAAGCTACGGAAGATGGGGAAAGCAATCGTCCTTATCGTTAGCTTGGAGACCCTGGTTACCTATTCCCTTCTCCTGGTCGGTATGCTCCTCGTCGGACAATCCTTAGCCCTCTCCCTTATTATTGCCTCCATCGGAGCAGCTACTGCACCGGCAGTGACCGTGTTGGTTCTCAATGAATATAGGGCACAAGGTCCCCTTACCCAAACCCTTTTAGCGTGTGTAGGGATAGACGATGCCTATGGACTGGCCCTCTATTCGGTTTCTGCTTCCTTAGCCCATTCCCTCTTCTCCGGCACCCACATCTTCCCTCTAAGGTTAGGGGGGATCGTGCTTGCAGAGATTGCTTTATCCGTCCTTGGAGGGATGATCGCCGGGGTGATCCTTGATTTCCTCTTGAGAAGGGTGAAGTATCCAGCAGAGGTGCTTATTATGATCGTGGGAGGGATTACCTTAGCTGGGGGGCTATTGCAGGAGGGGATGTGGGGGTTGAGGTTTTCCCCTCTTTTGGGGGCGATGGCTGCTGGATTTTATCTCACTAACTACTCCCCTAAGCGGAGGGAGGCATTTGCCCCGCTGGGAGATTTTGGCTACCCCTTTTATACCATCTACTTCGTCTTGGCCGGGGCCAGGCTAAAGGTGAAGTTGCTCTTTCATTTGGGGTGGGTAGCGGTGGTCTATCTTTTGGGCAGGTTCTCTGGGAAGATCCTGGGGGCGAGCTTGGGAGGGATTCTCTCCCATGCCCCCAAGCAGGTGAGGAAATACACGGGAATGGGGCTCTTTTCCCAGGCAGGAATTGCCATTGGGCTATGTTTAGTGGCGGCGAAGGAATTTCCCCAAGCAGGAGATGTCATAGTGGCTATAGCCCTGGGGACAACCATAGTAACGGAGATAATTGGCCCTTTCTCTACTAAGTATGCCATTACTAAAGCAGGAGAGGTGGGGAAGATGGTAAGAAAGCCGTAGACCCTGACTAGCAAAAAGTGGCCCTTAGTTTCTTATATTTTCAGGGCAAAGGTTTATAGATTGGCTGGGAGAAAAGGAGGAGAAGATGTTGAGAGAGCTGATTACTGAGGATTTGATTATTCCCCAACTAGCCAGGAGGGAGAAAGAAGGTGTAATCAAAGAGCTTTGTGCCCTCTTTAGCCGGGCTGGGGTGGTCGAGGAGGTGGAGAAGTTTGAGGAGGCCATCAGGTCCAGGGAGGGGATTGAAAGCACAGCCATTGGGCAAGGCGTGGCCATACCTCATGGGAGGTCCGAGACAGTGAAGAGGTTGGCCGTGGCCTTCGGGGGTTCAAAGGAAGGAGTGGAATTTGCCTCCTTGGATGGTAAACCTGTTCACCTTATCTTTATGATAGCTGCTCCCCTTGATGTAAAGAAGGAGTATTTACAGACGGTGGCCAGGATCGTCAGATTGCTTAAGATCAAGGATCTTAAGGAAAAGCTTCTTAAGTCCCGATCTGTAGGGGATGTGTTGGAGGTGCTGCAGGAGTTCGATTCCCGTTACCCCGCTGAGGTAGAAGTGAGGACCAAGGAGGGCAGGGTAATCCACAAGTCTTGAAAGGAAGATAGCGATGTATCTCCTTATTATCGTACTCAATCAGGAAAAGTTTTTGGATGACCTCCTTTCAGTGCTGGTGGAATTGGGAATAACTGATGCGGCCATTATCGACTCACAAGCTATGGGAAAGGCCCTGGCCTATGAAGTGCCTATCTTTGCTGGACTCAGCTTCCAGATGAGGGGTAGTAAGTCCTATTCCAAAACTATCATCGCTCAGGTAGATAGAAAGGAAATTGGCTCTGAGATCGTGAAGCTGTTGAAAGATGTTGATGTTGACCTCCAAGCTCCTGGGGTCGGAAGAGTCTTTATCTTGAAGTTAGAAGAGGCCCTGGGGGCTCCAGTCGATCTGGATTTGGTTTAGGCCTGTTCACCGGTTTTGGGGCTGGTTGGCGGTGCGCTCCTTCCTTGAGGTTGAGGGGAGACTACTCCAGCATCGGTATTTTTATCCCTTTCTCTTTTGCAGTTTTGATAGCTTCCGCATAGCCGGCATCGGCGTGTCTCATTATCCCTGTTCCCGGATCATTGGTGAGCACTCGATTTAACCTGGTCTCCATCTCCTTGCTTCCATCGGCAACTACAACCATCCCCGCGTGGAGGGAGTAACCAATTCCTACACCCCCACCGTGATGTACCGAGACCCAGGAGGCTCCCGAGACGGCATTGAGCAATCCATTGAGTATGGGCCAATCAGCGATTACATCTGAACCATCCTTCATCCCTTCGGTCTCCCGATTTGGCGAGGCCACTGATCCTCCATCCAAGTGGTCCCTACCGATCACTATGGGGGCTTTTAGCTCTCCCTTAGCCACCATATGGTTGATTATCTGGCCGAAGTGTGCCCTTTCCCCATAGCCCAGCCAACAGATGCGCGAGGGTAGGCCCTGAAATTTCACCTCTTTCTGAGCCTTCTCAATCCAGTTAACTAGTGCCTCATCCTCTGGGAACTCTCTTTTCACCACTTCATCTGTCTTGTAGATGTCCTCTGGATCCCCGGAGAGGGCGGCCCAGCGAAATGGACCCTTCCCCTGGGCCAAGAGGGGACGGATGTAGGCGGGAACGAAGCCCGGGAAGTCAAAAGCATCGGCTATTCCTGCCTTGTATGCTTGACCTCTGATGTTGTTCCCATAGTCGAAGACAATTGCCCCTTTATGCATAAAGTCGAGCATTGTACGCACATGAACGGCAATTGAGTCCATAGCTCGTTTAACATACTCTTCAGGGTTCTCCTCCCTCAGCTTAAGGGCGTCCTCATATGGAATTCCTGCCGGAACATAGCCATTTAACTCGTCATGGGCACTGGTCTGATCGGTAAGCAGGTCCGGAACTACCCCACGGCTATAGATCTCCGGTAACACCTCCGCGCAGTTTCCCACTAGACCAACTGATAAAGGCTCACGGTTCTTTTTGGCCTGCAAGCAGAGCTCCAATGCCTCATCTAAGTCCTCGGAGATTCGGTCACAGTAACCAGTTTCTACCCTTCTCTCTATTCTCCTGCGGTCGACTTCAATCCCCAAGAAGGCGGCCCCATTCATTGTCGCGGCCAGGGGTTGTGCCCCGCCCATTCCCCCTAAGCCGCCAGTGAGGAGCAACCGGCCACGTAAGTCCCCTCCGAAGTGTTTCTTCGCCGCTGCGGCAAAGGTTTCATAGGTTCCTTGGAGTATCCCCTGGGTGCCGATGTAGATCCAACTTCCGGCAGTCATCTGGCCATACATTGTCAGGCCAAGCCTCTCCAATTCCCTAAACTTATCCCAGTTAGCCCAGTGGGGAACGATGAGGGAGTTGGCGATGAGGACCCGGGGGGCATATTCATGGGTACGAAATATCCCCACCGGTTTTCCCGACTGAACCAATAGGGTTTCGTCATTCTCCAGCTCTTGGAGGCTCTTTACTATTGCATGGTAACACTCCCAGTTGCGAGCTGCCTTCCCCGATCCCCCATAGATGATTAGCTCCTCAGGCTTTTCGGCTACTTCTGGGTCTAAGTTGTTCATCAGCATCCGGAGAGCTGCCTCCTGATGCCAGCTCTTACAGGAGAGGGCCGTGCCCCGCGGCGCCCTTACTGGTTTATAAACCATCTTTTCCTCCTTGGTAACGCCAATTTCCAGTATTACAGGGGTTAATTTAGATAGGCCCTTATCCATTGTCAAGTCAAATCCCCAGAAACAAATCCCTTGACATCTAGGGAGGGGTTACTTATACTTTTTGGGAAGGGTAACATTGCTGCTTTCAGTAATCGAAATTTTTTAGTTCATAGTGGGGATGTCTGGGAGGTTTCGGGTCGCTGTATTGGGCACCATAAATAGGGATACGGTCTTCTCCTCTCGAGGGGGGAGATGGGAAGGTTACGGGGGAATACTCTATAACCTCCTTGGCCTTTCTTACTTGGGGCGAGGAGGCATTATCTTATATCCGATCAGTAACTTAGGAGAGGACTGCTGGGATGAGGTTATGGGGATTATCTCCTCAATTGAGAATATAAAAGCTGAGGGGATAAGGAAGAAGGAGGCCAAAAACAACCATTGTGTGATCACATATGGGTCCTCAGGGAGGAGGAGGGAGGCCCTGGAGGGGAGATTGCCTCCCCTTAAATATGATGATGTAAGGTCCTACTTGCAAGTAGATCTGTTGTTGGTCAATTTTATCTCTGGCTTTGATATTGGGTTGGAGGCTTTAAAGAGGATCCGCAGGGAATTCGAAGGGATAATCTATATGGATCTGCACAGTTTAACCTTAGGCATCGATTCCCAAGGGAGGAGGTTCCTGAGGCCAATCCCTCAAGCCGAGGAGTGGATTGCTCAGGCAGATATCCTCCAGATGAACAGGCAGGAGGCCGAGCTACTCTGGGGAGGTCCCTTGAGGGGGGATGAGGATTTTCTTGAGTTGGGGAGGAGGTTCTTATCTTTTAGGCCCACCCTGCTCTTGGTTACCCTCGGGCCCCAAGGGAATATCCTCCTGGAAGGGGATAAGGTCTTCTACTTCCCTTCGCCCAACCCCACCCCCTTTGATGATCCCACTGGGTGCGGTGATCTCTTCACCTGCGGATTCATCTGGGAGTATTTGGGCACTAAGGATGCACAGAGGGCGTGTGAGAGGGCCAACCAGTTTGTCTCAAGGGAGGAGCTTATTGACCAACTAAGGTCTAAGATGAGGATTAGGGGTGGGGAGAACCAAAAAGATGGAGGTGTTTCTTGAAAGACCTGATGAAAGAGTGTCTGGTGAAATTGAAGAGGAAAGGAGTTGACTACGCTGATTTGAGGAAAGTGGAGAGCCATTCTCAGAGGATAGGAGTAAAAAATGGGGAAGTGGAAGGCATATCCTACAGTCAGAACTCCGGTTTTGGCATCAGGGTGCTTAAGGATGGAGCCTGGGGGTTTTCCTCCTCAGCAGTGATTTCCCCCGAGGAGGTGGAGAGGGTGGCCTCTGAGGCCCTGCGTATAGCTTCGGCCAGCGCTTCCGTAAGCAAAAAGAGATCCAAGCTAAGTGAGGAGGAGCCTTGGGTAGATAGTTACCAGACTAACTACTTGGAAGATCCGTTTGCCGTCCCTTTAGAGGAAAAGATCGAGCTTCTGATGAAGGCTGTCGAGGCAATGAGAGGGGATAAGATAAAGGTCGCCGTGGGTTCTTTGACCTTTCATCGGGAGCGGAAGCTCTTTCTCAACACGGAGGGGGCAGAGATTGAGCAGACGATCACCCATAGTGGGGGAGGAATTTCTGCCACTGCCTCTGATGGTCAACAGGCCCAAAGGAGAAGCTATCCAAACTCGGCCGGAGGGGACTTTGCCAGCAAGGGGTATGAATTCATCAGGGAGATGGGGTTAATAGAGAATGCCGAAAGGATAAGGGATGAAGCTGCTGCCCTCCTCTCTGCCCCTGAATGTCCCCAGGGGGAGGTGGATCTAATCCTTGATGGCTCCCAGTTGGCCCTGCAGGTGCATGAGTCCTGCGGCCACCCCACCGAGTTGGACCGGGTTTTGGGCACTGAGATAAGCTATGCCGGAGGAAGTTTTTTGAGCTTAGACAAGTTGAACAAATTCCAGTATGGTTCAAATCTGGTGGATATCACCGCAGATGCCACCTTGGAGGGGGGATTAGGGACGTTTGGCTACGATGATGAGGGGGTAAAGGCCCAAAGGACCTACTTAGTGAGAAGAGGTGTCTTTGTTGGCTATCTCACCTCCCGGGAGACGGGATTTTTCCTTGGCCAGAGGTCTAATGGCACGATGAGGGCTGATGGGTGGAACAGAATTCCTCTTATCAGGATGACGAACATCAATTTAGAACCGGGTGAGTGGAGCCTGGAGGACCTCATCGCTGATACAAAAGAGGGGATCTACTTAGAGACTAACAAGAGCTGGAGCATAGATGACCAAAGGTTGAACTTCCAATTCGGGACGGAGATCGGATGGGAGATAAAAAGGGGGAAGAAGGTGAGGATGGTGAAGAATCCTGTGTACACGGGCATCACTCCTCAGTTCTGGAGAAGCTGTGATGCTATCTGCAACAGGGATTCATGGCACATCTGGGGTGTCCCCAATTGTGGAAAGGGGGAGCCCAGCCAGATTATGAGGGTTGCCCATGGAACAGCACCAGCAAGGTTTAGAAAAGTGAAGGTGGGGGTGAAGAGATGATTGGGAAAGAAAGGATTTTTGAGACCCTGCAGGAGATTCTGGCCTCCGCTCAGGCCGATCAGACTGAGGCCATCTTTATCGGCAGTCAAAGGGGTCTTACCAGGTTTACCAACAACTCCGTTCACCAGAATGTGGCGGAAAGGGATACGGATGTTACCTTCCGGGTTGCTTTGGGAAAGAAGATCGGGGTTGCTTCCACCAACTCCCTAAATAAGGAGGAGCTGAGGGAAGCCCTTAAGGAAGCTGTGGAGATAGCCAAGCATCAAGTGGAAACCCCCCATTTCAGCTCTCTCCCCTCTCCGGGGGAATACAAGGAGGTGAACACCTTCTTTGAGGAGACGGCCAATTTCACCCCGGAGCAGAGGGCTGAGATGGTGAGGAAGGTCTTTGATAAGGTTGAGGCTCAGGGCTTGACCGTTGCTGGCGCCCTATCCACTGGTTGTGGTGAGATTGCGGTGCTGAATAGCCTGGGACTGGCTGCCTATCAGCCCCTCAGCGCGGCAACCTTGAGGATGGTGGTTAGTTCTGCGGATAGTTCAGGTTATGCTGATTTTCTCTGCCGAGATATAGGGACTTTGGATATAGATGGTTTAGCGGAGGTGGCCATAAAGAAGTGTCTGGAGAGCAGGCATCCGCGGGCCTTAAAGGAGGGGAGGTATGATGTCCTCCTGGAACCCCCGGCGGTGGGGGAACTAATGGAATGGATGAGTATGATTGGCTTCGGGGCGAAGAGCTTTCAGGAGGAGACAAGCTTTCTCAGTGGTAGGTTGGGGG
The DNA here is from genome assembly GCA_029932675.1 of bacterium. Classification (GTDB taxonomy): domain Bacteria; phylum SM23-81; class DAOVCL01; order DAOVCL01; family DAOVCL01; genus DAOVCL01. The sequence continues at coordinate 64,424 of JAOZPP010000004.1, read as the reverse complement.
AGAAGATAATGTCTGAAAAGGTTACCATCTACGATGATGGTAACGATCCGGCAGGGGTAGCAATGCCCTTTGACTTTGAAGGTGTCCCCAAGCAGAGGGTCTTCTTTGTAAAAGAGGGGATTGCTCAGGGGGTAGTTTATGATTCGGTGACTGGAAACAGAGAGGGGAAGCCCTCCACTGGCCATGCCCTCCCCCCCAGTTCGCGGTCTGGCCCAATGCCGCTGAATCTGTTCGTTAAATCAGGCGACGGGAGAGAGGAAGAGATGATTGCCTCGCTGGGCAGAGGAATCCTGGTCACCCGTTTCCATTATGTCAACGGCCTTCTAAATACCAAGGAGGCCCTCTTTACTGGGATGACTCGAGATGGGACATTTTTTGTAGAGGATGGAAAGGTTAAGTACCCTATTGAGAATTTAAGGTTTACGGAGAGCATGCTCAAGGCTTTCTCCAATGTGGAGGTGGTATCTAAGGAAAGAAAGGCCATCAATGCCTGGTGGGAGGAGGTGGGGGCCGCGGTAGTCCCCGCCCTCCTGATCAGGGACTTCAACTTCTCCGGGAAGACCGAGTAAAACCTTAGTGATTTAGAGCCCCGTAGTTAATGGCTACCATCGTGAAGCCTCTTGCACTCAGCCTCTTGGCACTCCTCCTCATTGCCGGATGCGGCAAGGAAGAGGAGGGTGTGAAGACCCTTCCGGAGAGGACAACGGTCATGGTTGCTGGCCACCCTTTGAGGGTGATTGTCTGTCAAACCCCGCAGGCCCGGGAGAGGGGCCTGATGTTTAGGAAGAACCTTCCCCAGGATGAGGGAATGCTCTTTGTCTTTCCCCAGGAGGGTTACCATCCCTTTTGGATGAAGAACACTTACATCCCCTTAAGCATTGCCTTCATCAGTAGGGAGCTGAAGATAATCCAAATCGATGAGATGGATCCCCTGGATACTACCCCTCATATGCCTATTGGGCCTATCCTCTACGCCTTGGAGGCCAACAAGGGTTGGTTTAAGAGAAATGGGATAAAGGTGGGGGATCGGATAAGGTTTTAATGGAATTCCTCTCTTAAGGGGTGGGAAGCTAACCGAATTCCATCCTCCTAAAGTTTGATCCCACTTTAAGTTTCCCAGAGGGAAGGTGGTGGAAAAAGGTCTGCCACCTTCCCTCTGCCCTTTTGACGAGGAATCCTCTCCCCTCACTCCAACACATGGATGTTCTTTCTGGCACACATATCCTTGAGTATCCTCGGCCATACGGTGACGCTTACCTCTCCCAAGTGGGCTTTCCTCAGTAGAAGCATGTAGGTGCGGGACTGTCCTATACCCCCGCCGATGGTAAGGGGAAGTTCGTTGTTAATGATCCCCTGGTGATAGGGGTACTTGAGGAAATCAAGCTGACCGGACATCTCCAATTGCTTCTTCAGCGTTTCGGCGTTAACGCGGATACCCATCGATGTCAGCTCATGACGGCGCTTTGTCACTGGATTCCACACCAGAATATCCCCGTTGAGGCCATGCATCGGTCTGCCATCCTCGGAGACCGTTTCCGTGATCCAGTCATCATAGTCTGCCGCCCTCATCTCATGGGGATACCCATCCTTGAGGGGCCAACCCACACCGATGATAAAGATCGCTGGATGCCTCTTCAGGACCTCCGTCTCCCGTGCCTTACGGGGTAGATCTGGATACCAGTCAAGGATATCTTCTGCGTGCAAGAAGGTGAGCTCGTCGGGAAGGTCGGGATATCTGTCCGTCCTTAACTGGGGGAAGAGCTCTTGCACATAGGTCTCTGCGCCCTTGAGAACCTTCCAGATCTTCCTGACCACTTCCTTCAGGAAATTGAGGTTCCGTTGCTCTTCAGTGATTACCAGCTCCCAGTCCCATTGGTCCACATAGGCGCTGTGGTCGTGATCAAGGAAATAATCCTTGCGCACAGCACGCATATCAGTGCAGATGCCTTCCCCAACCTTACAGCCGAACTCCTTTAAGGCAAACCTCTTCCACTTGGTTGCCGCCTGAACTATGGAAGCCCTGATTGGCTTTTCGAGCCCCAATCCACAAGGGAACTCTATGGGAGTTCTTGAGCCATCGCGATCGAGCATGTCGTTCATTCCGCTTTCCACATCGACGATGAGAGGGCAGGTGGCCATCATCAAATTGAGCTCCTTGCAGAGGTTTTCTTCGATGTAGTTCTTCACGGCAAAGATTGCCTTCTGCGTCTCCTTAGGGGTGAGCAGGGAACTATAATCCTGGGGGAGTATCTTCTCCAATTCATTGTAATCGCCAATGCCCGGTCCAGCCAGATCTGCCTGCTTTGTCGCCATTTTGTTGACCTCCTTTTTAGGTTAATAATGAGCTTTTGTGTATTTGAAATGATGGTGCAGAAACCTCTTAGGTTTTTCTGCACCTAAGAAATTAAGATCTCCCAATTCCCCTCTGCTGGAACTCCTTTAAACCCAGCCAAAATCTGACGCAAATCTGACGCAAGTTAACTAAGAACGTAATATGTGGATCTACCCTCTCCGTGCCTTTCTATCAACTTCAGCTTTGATAACTTCTTCAAATACCTGTTTGCTGTATCCCTACTAACATCGAACATCTTCTGTATCTCGCCGCTGGTTATTTTTCCCTTCCCCGTTCGATCATAGGATCTGTACCTGGGGGATGATAACATCACTCGGAGCAAGGGTTAATCATTTTTACTGCATCCATATCACACACTCCTCACCTTAACGAGCCTGTTCTTTACCAACTCCCCCACTGCCCGGTAAACTTCAAGTTGTTCTTTGTTTTCAAATCAGGCTCAAAGTATTCAAGGCTTGGTTCATATGCGGTAATAATGTAAGCCCATTCATTGGTTTCATCTAAGGCAGCTAAAACATGCAAGGGCTTGCTTTTAATCCAACCTAAGAAGAGTGCACTTGGGTGAGGTTTGTCGTCTGGATAATCCTCTGTGCGAACCTTTCTGTGCCCAAGAAATCAAGAAACCTCTCAAGGCCAAGAGATTTCAATTTCTCTCGCCAATCTGTATCAAGTAGATTCTCAATTGCCACTGCTAAGGTGTCTTGCCTAAAATGGACATCTTAAAAAATGGATCTTAAGAAACGCAGAGCTGTCCATTTTATTTTTTGAATTGTCCATTTCTCGTCTTCCAGAATTTTTCTGTCGGAACATACCTTGCCCCCCGCCCCTGACCCTCCATTTTCAAAAGACCTAAATTTAAGTATTTTTGGAACAACCACTTGGCTTGAACTCTTGATAGCTTCAAAACACCCCTCAAGTCTTCGTTTTTTACATATCCCTTTCTTTCGACAATCATTCTTACTTCAAGGTACCCTTCGGGAAATTCAGGAAACTCATCTTCCTTGCCTTCCAATATCTCATAAATTCTTCCACCCTTCTTTTGTAAGCGTACTATGCCCTTTCTCATAAGATCTTTGATATCACGTGATGCTGAATAGATGTCTACACTACAAATCTTCTGGTAATCTCGACTCGTAAAGCGCATTCCATGAACTCTTGCAAAGAGCAAAATCCTTTTCTGATTCGAACTCAAAGGGATAGTTGAATACCTTTCAAGCCATCGCAAATCATCCGGAGTATAAACGGGTTGATTCTTCAAAACCACAGTAAATATGGAATCGGCTTCAATCCTTAGTTCTGGTGAATAGAGTCCGTTTTTCTCCATCTCTTCAAACATTCTTGGGATTCCTTCTCCCATCTCACGCATATACCCCAAATCTGTCAGGACTCTGACAATTAGTGGATTGCGGCTTGCATGAATACGCTCCCTTTTAAGAAGTCTTTCAATAGTTACAGGCTCAGGGAGCAGCCCAGGGCTTCTCACTTCGATCCGGTCATCGAACATCCATATTTCAATGGAAAGACCTAATATACTGTAATCTCGATGAGCTACAGCATTGACTATTGCCTCCTGCCAGGCAAAGGATGGATACTCAAGCTGCTCCACGAAAAATAGATCGTGTAGAATCTGCCTTTCCTTGATATGAGGGGCGATTACCTTGTAGGTCTCTTCGATAAGTAAAACAAGTGGGGTCTCGATTCTTTCTCTTTTCACAATATTAAGCGCCCCTCCATACTTCCTTTCTGTTCCCTCGAACTTCACAAAATCTATACCACAACGCGGATGCCACCTTAGTGGGTCTTTCCCAAACAAAAGCAGTGCAGCCCGTTTTAGTTTTATTGTGCGGTTATAATACTCAATAAGCTTATAGTGTTGCAGGAATTTCTCTATGTTGGCGTTTATCCCAACTTTGCTTGCTAATTCTCTCATAAGCTCATGGTCGAGGTCTTCAACAGTTGCTCCTTCAACAATTTGGTTTTCCCATAGTGCTTGTAATTTAGACCTTTTGATGGCCTCAATATCCTTTGCAGGAAATGGTATGTTGCTGTCACCAACCCTGAGCAGGTATCTACCATCGGTGAGCTGGTGAACCTTTGGACTCCAGTCAACACTGAATACCAGTAACATTTGCTTTTGAATATATGTTCTCGCTACAGTCGTTTTCAGTGGTGGTCTAACAAGATTCAAAGGAGCTTTCTCAATAACTTGGATACGGTCGCTGGGATGGTTAACACCGCTGACTGTGTCATCATCCTCCACACCGAGGATTAGCGAACCTCCATCAGCATTAGCCATAGCTGATAAAGTCTCTGCCACATCCTTAGCTACATCTTTCGCCTTACGGCTTCTTGTTCTTCCATCCGCTTTCTTTTCGAGGCAACTCTTCTTCTCAAAGAATTGTCCTTCAGGTTGCTTGATAAGCCTTTGTATTTCTTTTCTCGTCATGTTTTGCTCTTTGTGAAATTATACACTCCTTGCCTTAACCAGTCTGTTCTTCACCAACTCCACCACCGCCCGCTAGACCTCAAGTTGCTTCCCCTCAGTCAAGCCCAGAGCCTCGAAGATGATTCTATCCAGTTCCCTGCGGTCAGGTGTCACTTTAATAATTCTTCCAACTCTTTTCTGATGCTATCATTAAGCTTTTTGGGGAGAGGGGTGTTTGTTTCAGCCAATAGGCTATAGAAAGTAGCCCTCGGTATGCCAAGCATCTGAGCAGCTTTGCTGGCAGCCAACTCACCTTGCGCATACATATCCAGTATCTCCCCCAGGAACTTTTCCCTTATCCTTTCTGGTATCATCAAGGAGGCTTTCATCTGTCCCATCTCCTTAAAGTGTTTTTCAATCCATCAATTATATCATTGCTAATGCGATAACCTGATGCAACTAAATTGTCGATATCTTGGACAGCCTGTCGAGAAGAGATGATCTTATTTTTCACTGAATCTACAAGTATGCCCAAACAACCTTTCACTTGAAGGCCAGCTTCCTGTGCAGCATCTCTAACTTCTTCCTCATCGGCCAAAACAATTTTAGAGTTCAACTCTTTTGATAATTGAATGACCTCGGCATTGGTTGCGCTGACTCTATATCTTTGTGAGAACTCTCTGACTTTCTCCTTGTCTATTACTTCACCTACTTTTATAAGGCCCGTTCTTAGGGCTTCCGCCGTTTCTAAAGAACCGGAAAGCCCCCAGCCTTCTACAACTACCTCCTTATAGACACTTTCTGGGATCATTACCTCACCGAATAACTCCTCCAATAGATAAAATCTTCCAATGGCTGCAAGGTGGATTAGAATAGATGCGTCTGCGGTTACTTTCATCTCACACACTTCTCGCTTTCACTAGCCTATTTTTCAGCCCTCTACTATTCTCGATTTGATGTCCTCTACCCTGATATCCCCAGGTTTTCATAACCTTTCTAAGTTTACCCATTTAGTTTCTAACTCATAACTGCAAGATAGCAAACAACTTTGACCTTGGGCTCTTCAGGCGGTGGAGTTCTTTCCATTGCTGGTGAAATTGGATGGGACTCTTTGAACTCCCTTAGCTTAAGGATGAGTACCTCCTCTGATGAGGCCCTGTTAATCCATAAGGAACGAAGCTCCCGCAGATATAACTCTGGCAAAGGTTCGCGAAAATATTCAAGAAGATCAGTTGCTTTGGAAGCTAATCCTTGTAACCAGTTTACGATTTGGTTTTGAGGTGCCTTAAGCATGGGCGGCTTTAAGGAAGAAGTGCGCAAACGGGCGAGGATATGTCTCTTCGCTTTCTCAATGACCTCATAGACATCAAAATCCGGCTCTATCCGTGGTTCACTCTCTTCGCATCTGATAAGTCGAATGACCTGGAGTTTGTTCTCAAGGACCTTACCAGTCTTGAAGTCGTAATAGCACCAATAATGGCGCTCCTTGTCTTTGAAAGCCACGAAAAGTCCATGCTGTCCCTCTTTGTGTAGACCACTTCCCACACCATTGGGTATTCTCCTTATCTTCTCTTCACCTACCTTTTCTAAAAACTGCAAGAGTTCTTGTTTAAGGAACTCACCGACGGCCAGTTCGGACATCCCTTCTAACTCCTCTAAAACCTCGGCTTTTCCTGCAAAAAGGTCACGAATGAAGCCAAAATCCTTCGGCGTAGGCGTCTCCCCTAAGGTGCTTACATCTAAGCCTACACTGCGATTAATGGCATCGAGTTTCTGATAAAGCCTCTCCAGAATGCCTAGGAGGGATTCCAATGCGTCTTCAGGGAAGAAGTTGTAAAGATGCACCAGAGGGTGCGGAGACTTGAGACGATCGATCCTTCCCACTCGCTGAATGAGGCGAACAGGATTCCAGGGAAGATCATAATTTATTACCGTATCAGCATCCTGCAGATTCTGGCCTTCCGAGAGGACATCGGTTGAGATGAGGATTTGAATCTCCCTTTCTGTTCCTTTTAGCTCAGGGCGACCGTTGGCTATCGGGGAGAAGCGCATGATTCTGTTCTTACGCTCATCAGGGTCTATCCCACTATCCGTGATTGAGATGTTCGGGGATGAAAGAGAGGCGTGGCTCAAGAAACTTTCCACCGCCCTTCGCTCCTCAGGCGAGACCACACTTTCCAGCCACTCCCTGTTGCCGCCTAGCCAGCGATAAAGGTAACGAGCAGTATCCTTAAAATAGGTAAAGATGATGACTTTCTTTCCCTTTAGTTCACCGCTTAATTTCTCTTTGAGAATCTGCAGCTTCGTATCTTTCCCCGATTTTATTCTCTCGACCTTTTTGTAAATTTGCTCAAGAGCACCGATATCCTTCTGAACAGAGCGTTTGATTGCCTCTACATCGAAATCTTCCAAATTTATCTGTGGCAACTTCTCTAGGACAGTGGAGATGCTCTCACCTTCCTCTGTAGATTCATCCTCACCGCTTTGAAGGAAGAACTTGCGATAGGCGTCTCTATCCAGTATTCTTCCTTCCTTAAAGACCTGAAGAAATTTCCTCTGAAAATCAACCAATCTTTCTATGCTGATTCTAAAGGCCTCAATGCTGGATTCAAGCCGCTTTAAAAAGAGCACCTTCAAAATCGAAATTACCGCCTCATTCCTACCCAATTTCATTAAGAAGTCCTTGCTCTCTTTTTCAGACCACCCTTTGGCAAGAAAGGCCTTGTTGATATGCTCGAAAAGCTCAAGCTGCTCTTGTCTGATCTCCTTCCGATACGACTCAATGTTGTAGCTTGCCAGGGTCAAGTTTTCGATGGTTTGAGAGCATTCTTTGTAAAGCCCCTGATAGGTCTGCTCAAGGTTGTATCGGGTTGTGTGAAGCTCCCTTTCTGGAAATCTTATCGGCTCACCATCAATTGCTACATCCGGATAGTTCCTCTTGATAAAAGGCCGGCTGCGCCTAACAGCTATTTCCTCTAAAAGATCGTATAGAGTCTCTTTCTCCTTATCTGCTCTAAGAAAATAGCCCCATAGGCTTGGGATACCAGCCGCGGCGAAGAAACTGTCCCTGTCCTTGGTGATCAAGCGAATCTGGTTGTAAAGGTCAAAAACGGAGTTATTTACAGGAGTTGCAGTGATAAGTATTACTTTCTTTGGTTTACCTCTTATCACACATAAGGAGAGGTTTTTCCAACAGTTTGTCTGGGAGTTGCGAAAGTTGTGAGACTCGTCCACGACGATAAGGTCGTGATCTTGGTACTCTTCTATTGGGAAGTCCTTCCGGCTCACCCGCTCCCTGTGGACAATATCTGCTCTGATGCCGGCTTCTCTCAGTTTGGGTTCCCAAAGAATCCCCTTAAGTTGCGCCGGACAGATGACCAGAGCCTTTTCTCTCAACCTATAGGCAAAGTCATCCAGAAGCTTCAGGGCAAGATATGTTTTACCTAACCCCACGGAGTCGGAGAGCAGAACACCGCTATAGCGATCAAGGGTATCGAGGGCAGCTAAATAGCCGTCGCGCTGAAAATCAGTGAGAACGATAGGGCTGGGAACCTCATCAGTTGGAGAAACCGAAGCAAACTTATCCCTAAAATAGGCGTAGAGAGCCTTGATATATATTTCATAAGGACTGTAAGCGGCGGTGAAATCGGAGTAAAGCGATTTCAGGTCCTGTTTGTAGTCTTCGCTCTCATTCCATAGTCGGTCAAAAACCCGCTTTGTTTCTTTTACCGCGCTCCCCTGCTTTAAGACGGTGTTGAATTCGGTATTTCTGGTAAGGCCAGCTTGGGTGAAGTTCGAAGAGCCAGAGATAGCCACTGCTCCCAAAACCGGAACTCCTTCAACGATATAGAATTTTCCGTGATAAAATCCCTTGTTGTAGATCTTCACCCCAACCCCAGGGTTCTCAAGCCAGCGGAGGAATTCCCGGATTAGACCTTCGGCCTCTGGGGTCCCCATCTTTGCCTCTGCCTCTTCTCTTAATTCTTCAAGGAAAAACTTTGGTGAACGCACATCCTGGGGGGATAAAGCCCGGCCAAGAAGAAGGCGCACTCCTTGCGTCTCCTTCAATTTCTCACTAATGAGTCTGAAACCTTCCAGGTTGAAATAGCCTGAAGCGATATACACTTTGGTGCCGGGGACAATAATTTCCTTCAAGACATCGGCCAATCTGCGCCCCTCGGCGCTGTTATCGATGATGTCAGGAATAGTCATCGAGCTTTTCTCCCTTCAATACAACATTGTGCAAGTGAATTAACCCCATATAGCGCCTCACTGAATTGACCACTTGCCTGGCTTTCTTTTTATCTTCACCGAATAGTTGAGCCTTCATCGCCCTGATAACAGAGTTCTCTGAGAGAATAGGGTGTTGATCGTAAATGCTTAGGAGGAACTCTGCATATTTTCGTTTACCCTCCCTTTCAAAATAAGTCATAAAGAACGGCAGGATTATGTTAAAGAGGATTTCCAAAGCTCTTGTTTGACCCACTGCTTTCCTCTCGCCCGTAGTAAAGATTTTTGTGAGCTCTTTGCAGAAGCTACCAGCGGATCTTCTATTTGTGGTCGGCAGGTAGTTGTCAGCAATCTTCGCTTCGATTAGCTTGCACAGCCCTGTTTCGCAGGACTCAGAGAGCAGTGGTGCGATACCCTTTATTCTGGTAGCAGGAAAATTTGCCGGTCTTGTGCCCCGGAGTTGCCATACCGAGCGATCCATCTTCAGGGAACCATCGAAATTCTCCGGAAGCCCATCTTTCGATTGCAGAAATCCTGCCCGATAGAGTAAAGCCTTCTCAATTCTTTCACTATCTTTTAAGGCACGAATCTCTGAATAGGGTAGTATTAGTGCCAGCTCCAGAAACTGAACCTTATTGTTTTTGTAGCCCAGGGCAACCATGATCTCCCGATAAAGTGCCTCATCGGGATTGGCAATTCTTAAAAGATTTGCCATCCGGGCCTTCTTCTGTGCGAGCCTTTCTGTGCCCAAGAGATCAAGAAACCCCTCAAGGCCAAGAGATTTCAATTTCTCTCGCCAGTCTGTATCAAGTAGATTCTCAATTGCCACTGCTAAGGTGTTTTATAAAATGGAAATGCCTCAGCTTCAAGATGAATCATTCCTATATTTAAGAAAACCTAATCTTTGCTGCTTTTCATCTCCCTGGGTGAAATAAGTTGTAAACGAGCCGTCTCTTTCTTGATTTCTGCCTCAAGTTCTCTTTTCGTCGGGAGATACAATTTGTATTTGGAGACGAAAATTTTATTATCCAATCCTCCCAGGGCATACTCTACAAAGACTCTGCTTCTGTCAGCCTCAGTGCAGAGAAGAATGCCCACAGGAGGGTTTTCATCCTCCATCACTTCATTGGCCTTGATGTAATTGAGATAAAAATTCATTTGCCCAGTATCAGCCGGAGTAAACTTGCCTACTTTGAGGTCAATCAAGACAAAACACCGCACGATGCGGTTGTAAAAGACCAGGTCAATGTAAAAATGTTCGTTGTCAATAGTAATCCTCTTTTGTCGGGCAACAAAAGTGAAGCCTTTACCGAGTTCTAAAAGAAATTCTTGAAGATGGTCAATAAGAGCCTGTTCCAACTGTGATTCAGTATAGTGATGTCTCTCAGGGATACCCAGGAACTCCAATACATAGGGGTCTTTGACTATATCCTCGGGCTTCTCAATAATCTGCCCTCTCTTTGCCAGCTCCATTACCTTCTTTTTCTCTTTGCTCAGGGCAAGTCTCTCAAAGAGTAGGGAGCCTTTTTGTCTCTTCAATTCCCTCACTGACCAGTTATTTTTAATTGTCTCTATCACATAAAAAGACCTTGCAAGAGGTTCCTCAAGTGTTATAATTTCACGAATGTGAGACCATGAAAGATTCTTCAGAAATTCAATCTCTGGGATATCAGCTTGAGTCTTTCCTAATTTCCGAGACATTGTCTCGGAAATCTTCCTGCCAAAACTAGGATAAATCAAGTAAAACTTTCTCATAGCCTCTAAATTGTCGGTTGAGAATCCCCGTCCATATCTTTTTGTCAAATCAATTGATAATTTCTGTAACAACCTTTTACCATACTCGGCCCGTTTTTTGCCCTTCTGTTCCTCTTCTACAATCAATCTTCCAATTTCCCAATAGGTTTCTACGATAACCGTATTAATCCTTCTTACAGCTTCGTGTCTTGCCCGCTCAAGCAGACCCGAAACCTTTGCAAGAAGTTCTTTATAATCTGCCTTCATCAATTCGCTCATCTGCAACCATCCACTGTATCCGTACTACACACTCCTTGCCTTAACGAGCCTGTTCTTCACCAACTCCCCCACTGCCCGGTGAACTTCAAGTTGTTCCTTTTCAGTTAATTTCAGGGCTTCAAAGACGATTCTATCCACTTCCCGGCGGTCAGGTGTCACTTTAATAATTCTTCCAACTCTTTTCTGATGCTATCATTAAGCTTTTTGGGGAGAGGGGTGTTTGTTTCAGCCAATAGGCTATAGAAAGTAGCCCTCGGTATGCCAAGCATCTGAGCAGCTTTGCTGGCAGCCAACTCACCTTGCGCATACATATCCAGTATCTCCCCCAGGAACTTTTCCCTTATCCTTTCTGGTATCATCAAGGAGGCTTTCATCTGTCCCATCTCCTTAAAGTGTTTTTCAATCCATCAATTATATCATTGCTAATGCGATAACCTGATGCAACTAAATTGTCGATATCTTGGACAGCCTGTCGAGAAGAGATGATCTTATTTTTCACTGAATCTACAAGTATGCCCAAACAACCTTTCACTTGAAGGCCAGCTTCCTGTGCAGCATCTCTAACTTCTTCCTCATCGGCCAAAACAATTTTAGAGTTCAACTCTTTTGATAATTGAATGACCTCGGCATTGGTTGCGCTGACTCTATATCTTTGTGAGAACTCTCTGACTTTCTCCTTGTCTATTACTTCACCTACTTTTATAAGGCCCGTTCTTAGGGCTTCCGCCGTTTCTAAAGAACCGGAAAGCCCCCAGCCTTCTACAACTACCTCCTTATAGACACTTTCTGGGATCATTACCTCACCGAATAACTCCTCCAATAGATAAAATCTTCCAATGGCTGCAAGGTGGATTAGAATAGATGCGTCTGCGGTTACTTTCATCTCACACACTTCTCGCTTTCACTAGCCTATTTTTCAGCCCTCTACTATTCTCGATTTGATGTCCTCTACCCTCCGTCCCAGACTTTCCCAGCCCCATACCTGGATCTTGGATCAGCCTCCCACCCCCCATCGTAAGTAGGTCAAGCGCTTTCATTCAACCCGCCATTTCTTCAATTTTACCACTGCTTTTACACCTTATTCAATTCCTTCAGTTAATTTCTGCCAGATTTGGTGGAAGATTTTCTGGCGGAGCTTAGGTTGGAGGATAGAGTCAGTATAGGACTCTATTATCTTTTTGGTTTTCTCCATCAATCTTTCCAATTGAGGGACTATCTTAACTAAACGATCTTCATCTTTGGGAACTTTGACACTTTCCAATCCCGCTTCTATCCAAACTTTTAGATAGCGGGCTTCGGGCTCAGATTTGCAGAAAATATGTTTTTTACCTGAATTTAGTCGATATTTGTGGATTTCCTTCTCAAATTTCAAACCCAACTCCGCTTCAAACCCCACCTCATTCGTGGGTTTAGGGAGTTTCTTCGTGTAAAGTGGTTTTTGTGTTAGTATTTTCTCTTGATAAAATTCTGCCAAAGTCTTTTTTCCAATTCCCTCTATTACTGTCTTCACAAAGGCATCAATATCTATGCCCCCCTTAATTTTCTTTTTCCGCTCTACACTCTTTGCCTTCTTAATCCGGGAACTTACCAGGTCAACGACGGCACGATAGACTTCAAGTTGTTCCTCTTCCGTCAAACCTAAAATATCCCCCATAACGATCTTATCCAGTTCCCTGCGGTCAGGTTTGACCTTGTCAAGGGAAACTTCTCCTGGAGAATTGACACCGAGTTCTTCAAATATAACATTCACCTCTCTTTTGCTAACTTGCTCAAAGACTTCTTGAATATGCTGAACAAGCTTTTTATCAAGTTCCGTCAAATCTGGAATTGGTATTTTTCTAATATCAGTTGGTTGAATATCCAAAGCCCCTTGACCCAAATTTGTCCGACAGTAAAGTTCAAGCAAAAGAAAATACAGAGTGGAGTTAAGGAAAGCTCCGGTAATTTCTCTCAGCTCTTTTGATCGCATGAAAATTTCAACAAACCTATCACTTGCAATAAGACCATCAACATTGTAGAAGCAAATAAACCTCTGGTATATCCCTCTCGGAATCAATAAATCTGCCTTTCTATCGCTTCTTGAATACCAGATATCTTCCTTAAAATAGTGTTTCCTGAATCCTTTTCTTTCTCCCCATTTGATGTATTTCAAAATATTTGTTCCCTTCAACTCCTCTTTTGAAGCGTTCGTAAGAAGTTTCCAACTATAGCTGTTTGTTTGTGTAATAAGTATTGATTTAGAATCCTTTGGACTATTAAACGCAGGATGCAAATAAGTATTTTCTATTTTGAATTTCTTTATGATTTCTCTTGTGACAAAAAAGAATTCATTTGCACCTGTGGGTTCGCCTTCCATAATAGCCTTGACGAAAGAACCCAGGAGAGATAATCTTCTATTCATCAAGATCTTTTTTATAATTGGTTCTGGTGCTCTAATATATTTACCCCATTTTGAACCAGCATATTTTTTATTCCTTTTATCATAGCCCTCCATCCAGAGTTCTTTTTGTAATTTAGGATAGATTCTTATTTCTTCATTTTGGTAGAACTCTTTATGGGCAAGGATTGTTTTGATTAAACTATCAATAGTATCAACTCGTTTAATTTGTTCTTCCCATCTCTTTTGTGCCGGAGGGACAAAATGACGGAGCGGTTTGAATAAGTAAACAAACTTCACGAAATTCTCATTCCGTTGTTTTGTATCTTTACATTTTTCAAGTATTACTATACAAGTGTTTATATCCGCTGTTTCAAACCATCGTTCAACCTTTGATTCAATGATGGCGACGATTTTATAATTTTTCAAAAAGAATTCCTGCAGTCCCCTCCCATAGTCAACATCAAGCCAAGAATTTGAAACAATGAAACCAAATCTTCCCCCATTCCGTAAGAATTTCATTCCATGAATGAAGAAATAGACATATATGCCCGCCCTTTTGGAAATAGTGGCAATCTTTTTGTGATTTACATTGTAAAGAGCACTTTTAATCAATTTCTTTTTATAACTTAACTTACCTGTAATATCTGGAATCTCTTCTTGTCTTGTGTATGGGGGGTTCCCCACAATACAGTCAAACCATCTGGGATAAGTGATCTCTCTTTCCTTCACCCCGAGGGTTTTTGCTCTAATTTTTCTCCATTTTTCAGGGAGTTCTAATCCTTCAGGACTAGTAAGCAGATTAAAAAAGTCTTCCTGAGCTATATTTGGGTAATTCTTATCTTCTCCTAAATCTTGTAGTGCGAGATTTATTGTAGCAAGGTGAGATGGAAACTTTGCAATATCTACTCCCCAAAGAGTTTCAAGAATATCCCTATGCGAGAGTCTATTATTCATTATCTTTTTGTGTTTATATGCCCTCATAAGGAAAGTTCCGGCACCACAGGACGGGTCCAATATTTTATCCTTCTCATGTTTCAAACAAAATCTTAAAATGAGATCCACGATGTCAGGATTTGTGAAGTATTGACCTAACTTGTGCTGTTCTTTCTGAGGGATGAGACGTTGGAAGATATTTCCTATGATTTCATACCCTATTTCAGAAAAGTCATATCTTTTTAAGATATTAACAAGGTCTTTGATTTCACAGACAACCTCTTTGTTGTCAGGGAAGGCCGTCTGGTCAATAAAATCGGTGCTGTAGATAGTCTCATAGTCGATCTTTTTCAAAACATAGCTAAAATAAGCTTGCAATTGTGCCTGAAGTTGCCCACCTTTTGTCAAGTCTTCAGGAATCTCTAGAGAAGCAAGGTAAGTCTTTTTTGCTTTAAGTAGGTAATAGAAGAGGATTTTGTTGATTAGAAGGTAAGCAGTCTGTCTCGCCACCTTATCGTAATCAGAATCTTTCCAGGTAAACTGCCATTGTTGATCTATAAACCATTTCTGGAGTTTACTTTGAAACTTCGTGTCTTTATGAGTAGCATCTCTTATTATGACTCTGTAATAGCGAGCAAGTCTGTTGACTTTCTCATGGAGACGAAATATCAGAAACTCATCAATCGGAAGTAATGGCTCAGGCTTTTTGCCCTTGGATACCTCAACTAGCTCCTGTAAGAACTTACTGAGCCCAGTTATGATGGGATTCTTGAACCTTGGTTCCTCTATGTAGTCTAAATCCTCAATTTCCGAGAGGTGATATTTTTCGAGAATTTGTCTTTCCTCTGGATCCATCTTGTTCACTCTCTCCGTATTGAACCAAATGAACCACTGGAAATTACAGGTAGCAAAGTACGGAGCTTTTCTCTTAACGGCTTTTTTACGTGCAGGTTCTTTGAGCTCGCTCTCATTAAAGACATCAAAATAAGGTTGTTTGGTTTCAATGACGCAGAGCACTTTTTGATTTGCTGGACTATCAAATAGAATAATATCGACTCGTTTTCGGTCACCTTCCTGGATGGTTTCTACCTCTGCAGTGCCCAAAGGTAAATTCTTGTCCTTAATGTAGGAGTTCATCCACTCAGCAAGCTTGGCAGCACAAGTCCACTCCGTTCTATGAGTAGTGATGTCAAAGGGGTTTGATATTCGTGTGGCTTTTCCCGGAATTTTGGGTTTTTTGCTCTTCATATTTTTCTAAAACCTCCCCTGTTATTCTTCTTGCTATCTCAAAAGCCGCTGCAATGCGAATAATTTTAACGTCTCCCATTCCTTTAAATTGGAGAAATTTTTCTAGCGGCTGGTTTGCCATTCCTTTAAAGGAGCCAAATTTATCTAGTATTTCCTTAGCAATATCTTCCGCAGTTTTACCTGGTATTCCTGTAGAAATAAGGATCGCTAGAAGTTCCTGATTTGTTAATGACTTGGGGCCCCAATCCCGTAATTTACCCCCGGGGTGGCGCCACTCAACTTGCCTTCCTTCTTCAGTAAAGGCACTTTTAACCTCTTTCTTCCCCATCACAAGACCTTCCCGGGGTTCATTATGCCTTGGGGGTCGAAGGCCTGTTTTATCCCCCGCATCAGGGAGAGGGTGGTGGGATTGGTGAACTTCTTCAGATATTCCCTCTTCACTACCCCTATCCCATGTTCCCCGGTGATTGTTCCTCCCAAGGAGAGGACGGTGCGGATAAGCTCATAGTCTATCTCCTTTCTTACCTTTTTCCACTGCTCATCAGCCATCTCCTCTTTGAGGACATTGGTGTGAATGTTGCCATCACCGGCATGGCCAAAGCAGACGATCTTTACCCCATACTTTTTGGCTATCTCCCCTTTTGCCCTGAGGAAGGTGGCTATCTGGTTGCGGGGGACGACCACATCCTCCTTGTCAATCACCGGACTGAGGAGGGCTAAGCCCTCGGGGATCTCCCGGCGGGCCTCCCACATCCTCTCCTGGTCTGGCCGGTTGTCGGCCACTAAGACATCCTCTGCCCCCTGGTCCAGGCATATCTCTCCCACAGTTTCATAGAGCCCCTCCAGCTCCTCCTTTTTATATCCGTCTATCTCAATGAGCAGTTGGGCCGCTTTCTCCCTGAAGGGGACCTCCCTCTTGATCTTCTGCTCTGAGGCTAAGAGGGCTTCCCTTTCCATAAACTCGATGGTGGCCGGGACGATCCCCTTCTCCACTAAGAGGGAGACGGTCTCCCCTGCCTTTTCCAGGGAAGGGAAGGGGACAAGGAGGTCAACCTTGTGGGGGGGGAGGGGGATGAGCCTTAGGGTGATAGAAGTAATTATTCCTAAGGTTCCCTCGGAGCCAATTATTGTGCCAATGAGATTATAGCCGGAGACATCCTTGATGATCTTTCCCCCTAAGCTAATTAGTTCCCCAGAGGCTAAGGCCAACTCCAGGCCAGTGACATAATCCTTGGTGGTGCCATACTTAAAGGCGCGGGGGCCTCCTGCTCCCTCGGCCACATTACCCCCTAAGCTGCAGGAATCCAAGCTTGCCGGATCAGGGGGATAGAAGAGCCCCAACTCCTCCACCTTGCCTTGGAGCTCTCCAGTGATCAACCCTGGTTCGACCACAGCCATCATATTCTCTTTGTCGATATCCTTTAACCGATTCATCTTCTCTAAGGAGATGACCAGTCCACCTTCCACCGGAATAGCCCCTCCGGAGACGCCTGTCCCCAATCCTCGAGGGGTTACTGGAAAGAGCCTCTGCGAGGCAAGCTTCAGGAGTTGGGAGATCTGTTCGGCCTTTGTCGGCCTGACCACAGCCTCGGGGAGGGAGAAGAGGTCAGATGTCTCATCCCGCCCATAGGCTTCCGTCACCCCAGTATCTGTGGTCACCTCACATATATCCGAGATCTCCCTCAAAACCTCATCTGTTATCTTGTTGAATTGCGGCAATTTCAATCACCTCCAAGGGCAGCTATCAATTCACCTCTAACGGCAGTCAGGTAGTCAATAGTTCTTAGTTACTAAAGGGTCTTCTTTCACCACTATAATGCATTGTTTAAGGATGGCTCCTTTGGCCAGGGGGGAGAGAACGAGATCAAGGCACTTTGTCCTTCCCTTCTGAACCCTCCAAGATCTGCTTTGCCCTTTTGGCTATCCCCTTCTCGTCCAAACCCAGGTTGGAGAGGAGCCTATCCCTTCCCCCATGCTCGATGAACTTATCCGGGATGCCCATAAGTTCGATCCTTGTGGGGGGGAGCCCCAACTCAGCCCAGGTCTCTAAGACACCGCTGCCGAAGCCTCCCAGAGAGGAGTTTTCCTCCACGGTGAGGATAGGGATTCCCTTTTCGGCTATCTTCTGCAGGATCGCGGTATCCATAGGTTTAATAAACCGGCAGTTTACCACCCCTACCCTCCATTTGGAGAGGCTCTCTGCAGCCTTGAGCGCCGGATAGACCATCGAGCCTACGGCCAAGATCACCAGGTCTTCCCCCTCCTTGAGCACCTCCCAACTTCCTATCTTCAGTCTCCTCCATCTGCCTTCCCAGGGGAGGCCAAACCCGGCCCCCCGGGGGTACCTCACCGCCACTGGCCCCTTCTCGTACCGTATGGCGGTGTAGAGCATCTGCCTCAGCTCAACTTCGTCCTTGGGGGCCATTAGGATAAGGTTGGGTATTGCCCTTAGGTAGCTGAGATCGAAGCTACCATGATGGGTAGGGCCATCCTCCCCTACCAGTCCTCCCCGGTCGATAGCAAAGACAACGGGTAGTTTCTGAAGGGCGACATCATGGATGATCTGGTCATAAGCCCGCTGGAGAAATGTGGAGTAGATGGCCACCACCGGCCTTAGCCCCTGGGTGGCCAGCCCGGCGGCAAAGGTCACCGCATGCTGCTCGGCTATCCCTACGTCATAAAACCTCTGAGGGAACCTTTTAGAGAACCCTTCTAACCCCGTTCCCAGGGACATCGCCGCGGTAATGGCCACAATCCTTTCTTCCCTCTCAGCCAAATCCTCAATGGTTTTCCCAAAGACCTGGGAGTAGGAAGGGTTCTTCGATTTCTTCACCTCCCCAGTGACCTTGTCGAATGCCCCCAAGCCATGGAACTTGGGGAGGTTTTCTTGAGCAAGTTTGTAGCCCTTTCCTTTCTCGGTGAGGGCATGGAAGAGGATGGGCTCCTTGAGGCCCTTTATGGCCTCTAAGGTCTTCACTAAGAGGGGAAGGTCATGGCCATCGAGGGGGCCGATATACCTGAACCCCAACTCCTCAAAGAATATCCCGGGCAGGACCAGACCCTTGAGGCTCTCGTCCAGCCGGCGCACCGCCGCTTGGAGCTTACCTCCAAACTCAGGAAGCCTGCCGATGAAGTCCCAGATCTCCGCTCGCAGCCGGTTGTAGGAGGGAACGGTAAGCACATTGGTCAGATACTTGGAGAAGGCCCCTACGCTGGGAGAGATGGACATCTTGTTGTCATTTAGGACCACGATTATGTCCGTATCTGAAGCCCCTACATTGTTCAGTCCCTCAAAGGCCAGTCCGGCGGTAAGAGAACCATCCCCCACAACCGCAACAATCTTGTAATCCTCTCCCTTCAGGTTCCTGGCCTTAGCCATCCCCAAGGCGGCAGATATGGCAGTGGAGGCGTGGCCTGTGCCAAAGCAGTCATAGGGGCTCTCTTCCCTCTTCGGGAAACCGCTTATCCCCCGGTATCTCCTCAGGGTATGAAACCTCCTCCGTCTTCCGGTGATCAGCTTATGGGTATATGCCTGATGGCCCACATCCCAGATGATCTTATCTCGGGGAGGATTAAATACGTAATGAAGGGCCAAGCTGAGTTCCACCACCCCGAGGTTGGGGGCCAGATGCCCTCCGTTTTGGGAGACCACCGAGATTATTTCCTCCCTGATCTCTGCTGCCAGGGCCCCCAACTCCTCGGAGGAGAGGGCCTTCAGATCCTGGGGAGAGTCGATCCGATTTAGGATTCCTTCCATCTTTAGCCCCTTCTGGTGAGAATGAAGTCGGGAAGCCAATAGAGAAACTCAGCTCGAGCTCCAAATTTCTCTACCCCCTTTTTGGCTAACCCAGCCAGCCTTTCTGCCTCCCTCTTCGACCTCTCCATCCCCCAGACCGATGGATAGGTAGCCTTTCCCTGCCTCTGGTCAGAGCCCACAGGTTTCCCTAACTCCCCGCTCTCCCCCTCCACATCGAGGATGTCGTCGACGATCTGAAAGAGGAGGCCCAACCTCTCCCCATACCTGGAGAGTTGGATAAGCTCCTCGGAGGAACCACCCCCTAAGATGGCCCCGATGCGCAGGGAGACCCGGAAGAGGGCAGCGGTCTTATGGAGGTGGATGTACCTCACCTCCCTGGGGGATACATCTATGTTCTCCGCTTCCAGGTCAGCGACCTGGCCCCCGATTATCCCCTGGCTCCCAATGGCCTGGGAGACCTCCTGAACAACCCTTAGGTTGCCGGTGGAGGCCAGAAGTTCGAAGGCCAGGGCGTGGAGAGCATCTCCAGCCAAGAGGGCTAGACCTTCGTCAAAGGCCCGATGGAGGGTGGGCTTACCCCGCCGGAGGTCATCGTCGTCCATACAGGGTAGATCATCATGGATGAGGGAGTAAGTGTGAATGAGCTCCAAGCTACAGGCGGCTGGGAGTATCTCCCTTCCCTTTCCTCCGACAAGCTCGAAAGAATTTATGGCCAAGATCGGTCTCAACCTCTTTCCACCAGCAAAACAACTATACCTCATCGCCTGATGGAGTCGGCGCGGCCTCTTCCGCGGGGAGGGAAGATACTGTTCCAAGGCTTGGTTGACGATCTTTCTCTTCTCCTCTAAATATGCCTTAGGGTCCATCTTCCTCCTCCAGGGGAACGAGGTGGAAATCCCCTTTTAGGTCCTTTACTAACCTCTGCACCCGCGCCTGTGCCCCCTCCAACTTCTTGTTACAAAGCTTGAATATCTTTATCCCTTCCTCGAAGAGGTCCATCGATTCCTCCAGGGGAAGGTCCCCAGACTCCAACTTCTCCACGATCTCCTCCAACCTCCCCATGAGTTCCTCAAATCCCTTCTTCTCCATAGTTCTCCTCCACGGTTTCCACCCTTCCAGCTATCCTGCCTACCGAGAAGGTCACCTCTATTCCTTCCCCAATCCCAAGTTGGGAGGCCCTCCGCACCACCTCCCTTCCCGGAAGCCTCCTACAGATGCTATATCCCCTGCGGAGGATGGCTTGAGGACCCAAGGAGAAAAGCCTTCCCTTTAGGCTGGAGAGCTCTGCCCCCCGAAGGTCGAGGAGGTGACCGACGGTTTGTCTCAACCTCCTCTCCAGTTCATCATTCCGCTGGACCAATTGGGCTACCAGGTCACCAGGACGGCGGAAAGCATAGCTCTGACCGATATGGTCGAGCCTCCTCTGGAGACCCGTAAGTTTGTTGCTCAGTACCCTTTCCATCCTCTGGCCCATCCCCTCCACCCTTCGCCGCAGTTCCTCCCTGTCTTGGGTGGCCAGCTCCGCTGCTGCCGATGGGGTGGGGGCACGGGCATCGGCAACAAAATCGGAGATGGTGAAGTCGATCTCATGGCCCACCGCCGAGATGATGGGCAGTCGGGAGGAATAGATGGCCCTGGCCACTACCTCCTCATTGAAGGCCCAGAGATCCTCAACCGATCCCCCTCCCCTTCCTACGATAATTAGGTCTACCCCCCCGAAGAGGTTGATCTCCTTGATCGCTTGGGCTATCTCTTCCGCTGCCCCCGGGCCCTGTACCCGCACGGGGGCAAGGATGATCTCGACCCAGGGGGAGCGCTTGCCTACCACCTTGATTATGTCCCTGATGGCCGCACCGGAGGGGGAGGTGACAACTCCGATTCGCTGGGGGAAAGGGGGGAGGGGGAGCTTGTGTGCGGGATCGAAGAGCCCCTCCTTCTCTAACCTCCTCTTCAACTTCTCAAAGGCCAACCCCAATTCGCCAATCCCGGAGGGCTTGAGCCTGAGGATGGTGAGCTGGTATTGTCCACCTCTCTCATAAACGGTGATCTGCCCATAGGCCAAGACCTTCATTCCATCCTGGGGGGTGAAGCTGAGACCGCGGGCCTGATCCCTCCAGAGAACACATCTCAGTTGGGAACTGGCGTCCTTCAGGGAGAAGTAACAGTGGCCCGAAGGATGGGAATGCCAGTTGGAGACCTCCCCCTCCACCCAGAGGGGGGGCAGGCTATCTTCCAAGATGAACCTTATCTCGCGGTTGAGCTGGCTAACCGAGTAGATGGGTTGATTTTCTACTTCTGCAGAGAACTCCACTTTGCCGCCTGAACCGTGTTCTTCAAAAGCATAGCCACAGTCATTGGCCCCACCCCACCGGGAACAGGGGTGATGGCTGAAGCAACCATCTTTGCTTGCTCAAAATCGACATCCCCCACCAGCCTATATCCCCTCTTCCTCGTTGCATCCTCCACCCTATTTATCCCCACATCTATTACCACTGCTCCCCTTTTGATCATCTCTCCCTTGATGAAGCCCGGCTTGCCCATAGCTGCAACCAGTATGTCGGCACTCTTGGTGATGGAGGCCAGTTGAGGGGTGAAGCTATGGCAAAGGGTGACGGTGGCATTTCCTCCTTTGCGCTTTAAGGCCAGGAGGTTGGCTAAGGGAAGGCCGACTAACCTGCTACGGCCGATGATCACCGCCCTCTTCCCTTGGGGATCTATCCCGGATCTCTGGAGAAGCTCCAAGATCCCCGCCGGGGTGCAGGGGATGAATGTGGGGCTGCCCCAGAGCATCATCCCCAGGCTGGCTGGGGAAAAACCATCGACATCCTTCATCGGGGAAAGGGAGGTGAGGATTAACCTGGTGTCCATCTGGGGGGGAAGGGGAAGTTGGACGAGGATGCCATGAATGTCCCTCCTTTGGTTGAGTTCCCCGATGAGGGAGACCAGCTCTTCAGTGGTTGTCTTTTGAGGAAGCCTCTTTGTCTCCGAATAGATACCAACCCGCTCACAGGCAGCCGATTTGTTGCGCACATACACCTGGGAGGCGGGATCCTCCCCCACCAAGATGACCGCCAATCCGGGGGTTATCCCCTGCTTGGCCAGGTCAGCGACCTCAGCGGTGAGCTCGGCAATTATCTGGCTGGCTATCCCCTTTCCATCTATTATCCGCGCGCTCATCCTTCCTCCAGGTCGATTCTAATCCTCTCTATACTTTTCGCCTTCCCTGTCTCCTGGTCAACATCTAAGAGAAGCCCAGCAAACCTTAAGTCATCTTTTGCCGGGACAAACCGATGGGAGACCTGAGTAGTAAATCGTTTGAGGACAATTGATTTATCCATTCCAATAACTGAGTCATAGGCCCCACACATCCCCACATCGGTGATATAGGCGGTGCCCTTGGGGAGGATGGTCTCATCGGCTGTAGGAACATGGGTGTGGGTGCCGATCACGGCAGTCACCTTCCCATCCAGCCACCAGCCCATAGCCTGCTTCTCGGAAGTGGCCTCAGCATGCATATCCACTATGATCACCTTAGTCTCCTGGCTGAGGATCTTTAGTTCCCGTTCGGCTGTTCTAAACGGGCAGTCCAAGGAAGGCAGATAAACCCTTCCCTGGAGGTTGAGGACCCCTACCTTCACCCCCCCCTGGGGCTGATAGAGCCCCCAACCCCTCCCCGGAGCCTGGGGGGGATAGTTGGCCGGACGCAGCAACCTCTCATCATCGCCGATGTAGTCCAGAATCTCCTTCCTGTCCCAGATGTGGTTCCCCGAGGTGATCACATCCACCCCATAGGAGTAGAGCTTCCCTACTATATTGGCCGTAATTCCAAACCCTCCAGCCGCATTTTCCCCATTGGCTATACAAAGGTCTACCCTCCTCTCCTTCCGGAGGGAAGGAAGAACCTGGGAGAGGACTCGTCGACCGGCCTTGCCCACCACATCGGAGACAAAGAGTATCCTCATTTCTTTATTTGGCATAACCAACCGCCCGCGTTTCCCTGATTACAGTGACCTTTATCTGCCCAGGGTATTCCATCTCCGATTGTATCTTCTCCGCAATTTCATCGACCAGTTCACTAGCCTTCTGATCATCTATTTTCTGTGGCTCAACGATTACCCTTATCTCCCTTCCCGCTTGGATAGCATAGGCCTTGGAGACACCGGGAAAGGAGTCAGCGATCTCCTCTAATTTCTCCAACCTTTTAATATACCCCTCTAAGGTCTCCCGTCTGGCGCCTGGGCGGGACCCAGAGATGGCATCGGCGGCCTCCACTAAGACGGTGATCAAGGATGTTGGCTCCACATCCTCATGGTGCCCTAAGATGGCATTGAGGACCTCCGGTGGTTCATTGAACCTCTTGGCCAATTCCCAGCCCACCTGGGTGTGGGGACCTTCCATCTCCCTATCTATGGCTTTGCCTATGTCATGGAGGAGACCGGCCCTTTTGGCCATAGTGGGGTCGAGGTCAAGCTCGGCGGCCATTAGTCCAGCAAGGAGGGAAACCTCCTTGGAGTGCTGGAGCACATTCTGTCCATAGCTGGTTCTATATTTGAGCTTACCCAAGTATCTCATTAGCTTGGGGTGGATACCACTCACCCCAGTCTCTAAGCAGACCTCCTCCCCTGCTTGCTTGATTAGCTCCTCCATCTCCTGAGATGCCTTGGCCACCATCTCCTCTATCCTTCCTGGATGGATCCTCCCATCGAGGATGAGCTTCTCTAAGGCAATTCTGGCTATCTCCCTCCTTACTGGATCATAGCCGGAGAGGATTACTGCCTCAGGGGTGTCATCTACTATCACATCTATTCCTGTGGCTGTCTCAAAGGAGCGGATGTTCCTTCCCTCCCGACCGATTATTCTTCCCTTCATCTCATCGTTGGGAAGGGAGACGACAGAAACAGTGCTTTCCACCGTATGACCAGCGGCACATCTCTGCACCGCGGAGACGATTATCTCCCGTGCCTCCCTCTCCGCTCTCTCTTGGGCCTCCGCTTTAATCTGCTTCACTAACTGGGCTGCCTCATGCTTTGCTTGTGATTCTAAGTTTTGAATTAGCTGTTTCTTTGCTTCCTCAGAGCTCATCCCCGCGATCCTCTCCAACCTCTTGTTTTCCTCCTCAATCAGGCGGGAGAGCTCCGATTCTTTGTTTCTCACCCCCCTCTCCTTAGCAGAGAGGGCCCTCTCGCGGCTTTGAATTTCCCTCTCCTTGCGAGAAAGTATATCCACCTTGCGATCAAGACTTGATTCTCTCTCCGAGAGTTGTTTCTCCAACTTTCCTAGCTCTGCCCTCTTCGCCCTGGTTTCCCTTTCAAACTTTGATTTTGCCCGATACCATTCATCCCTTGCCTCAAGCAGGGCTTCCTTCTTTTTTATTTCGGCCTCCTTCTGGGCATCGGAGATAATCTTGGCAGCAAGCTCCTCTGCCCTCCTCACCTTTCCCTCCCCAATACCTTTTCTCAAGAACCAACCCAAGGCCAGAAATACAATTGCTATCACCGCAGCTATTATCAGCTCAAGAACCATCTATGGCCTCCTTCATGGTTTTTAAGAGGATGTAACAGCTACCACGGATCGGGTTACCCAGATATTTTTGGGGGGCTCTAAGCCCAAGTAAGGGTTGCCTTTTGGCGCAAAAACTAAGCAAAGAAACCCGCAGGGTAATCTACTTCCCCTCAACTTGGTGGACTGTTACCGCAACCTCTTTTTCTGCATTTGTCATTTTACAAAAAAACCCACTGATCCGTAACCCCCGGCGTCGCAGACGCCGGGAAACCATCACGAAAACAGCGGGATTGACCTAAGGGGGAAAAGGGGGCTATTCTCCCCTTAATTTCCTCTTTAACTTACGATTTAGCTCCTCCACCCGGGACTCAAACTGGATGGTATACTTCTTCCCCTCCTCCCTTGCCTTAAAGAGCTCGTCAGTAATGTCCATAGCTGCCAGGATAGCTACTTTGGAGGGAGAGACCAAGGAAAGTTCCTTGGCCACCTCTCTCATCTTTTTATCCACATACCTGGCCACCTTCTCTATGTAATCGGAATCAACATCCCCTTTAATTGGGTATTCCGTACCAAAGATCTCAACTCTGATGATTTCCGCCATATTTTATGATTTCGTGATGGATAACGATTCTAACTTTTTAATTACACTTTTGAGTCTGTTGAGGGCCTCCTCGTTTTGCAAGGGACCAGCCCCATTCATTCTCTTCAATTCTTGCTTTAGTTTTTGGTTCTCCTCCCTTAAATTTTCCATTTCGCGGAGAAGTTTCTCCACCGTCCCTTCCAATTTCTCCAATGATTCCATTAACATCTTATCCTTGCTCCGAACTTATCCTGCAACCCCTGAAGGATTCTCTCCTGAACCCTTTCCACCTCCTGGTCAGTGAGAGTGGAGTGGGGTGAGCTAAACCATAGGGAGAAGGCTAAACTTTTCTCCCCGGGAGGTATCTGTTTCCCCTGGTAGAGGTCAAAGAGGGATACATCCTTGACCAGTGGAGAGCCTAACTTGAGGATGGCTTCGCTGATCTCCCCTGCAGGGATCTCCTGATCGACCAAAATTGCCAAATCCCTCTTTGCCGGTGGGAAACGGGAAGGGGGGACAAACTTAAATCCTGTAGGGACAAGCTCTAAGACCGAGTCCATATCCAGCTCAAAACAGAATACCTCTTCCTCCAGATCGAACCTTGAGCTCACCTGAGAAGAAAGTTTGCCAAGGATCCCTATCTCCTTCTTCCCAAGCATTAGGAGGGCCGTCCTCCCCTCTTCATAGGGAGGATCATTCTGGGGAATGAACCTCCCCCTTCCCAACCTGAGCAAGCCGAGAAATGTTTCCACTATCCCCTTGAGGGAGTAGAAATTTATCCCCTTCTCCCTTTCCCCCCAGTAGGGAGGAGATTGATCCCCTAAGATAAGGCCGCTTAATCTTGTTCCCTCCTCGGGGGAGAAGACCTTTCCCACTTCGTAGATCCTCACCTCCCTTATCCCCCTCCTTAAGTTCAGTCCAGCTACCCAGAGAAGGGAGGGGAGGAGAGTAGGTCGGAGACAGGATAGTTCCTGGCTCAAGGGGTTTAAGAGCCGGACTAATTCCCCCTTGTATCCGATGGCCTCTATCCAACGGGGGTCTACCAGGGAGTTGGTAATTACCTCCCTCAATCCCAAACCGGAGAGGATTTCTCTTACCTTTCTTAGCCTTCTTTCCCTCTCCGTAATCCTTGCCGGAAGAGCCCCCCTGGCCTGGTTATCGGAGGGGATTTTGTCGTAACCATAAATCCTGGCCACCTCCTCAATGAGATCGATTTCCCGGGTTACATCTGGCCTATATCCGGGAACAGCAAAGATACCCTTGCCCTTGGGTGCAAACCCCAAAGGGGAGAGGAGATCTGTTAGCCTCTTTTGGTTTAGGGTTACCCCTAAAACCTGACTTACTTTCTTCTCCCTCAGCCTAATCCGGGGAGAGGAGGGAGGGGAGGGGGAGATATCGGCTATCGGTCCCACCGCCTTGGCCCCAGCTAAGCGGCAGAAGAGCTCTGTTGCCCTCTCCTGGGCGGGGAGGAGGCCAAATGGATCCACCCCTCTCTCAAACCTCTGTGAGGACTCAGAGGCTAATCCCAGGCTCTTGGCTCCCCTTCTCACAAGGTGAGGATCAAAATAGGCGCTTTCCAAGAGGAGGTTTTTTGTTCCCTCCCCCACCTCTGTATCCATTCCCCCCATTATCCCAGCTATGGCCACTGGGCCCTTGCCGTCACAGATGAGGAGGGTGCCCTCCTCTAATCGCCTTTCCTGGTTATCTAAGGTGACTAGGCTCTCGCCAGGGAGGGATCTCCTCACTATTATCCGCTGATCCCTGATTTTATCCCAGTCAAAGCTGTGGAGGGGCTGTCCCCTCTCTATCATTACAAAGTTCGTTATATCAACTACATTGTTGACCGCCCTTAGCCCTGCTGACTCCAACTTCCTCCGCAGCCAGAAGGGAGAAGGGGAGATCTTGACCCCCCCAATGATGCGCGCCGTATATCTGGGGCACCCTTTCCCATCCTCCACCTCCACCCTGGGTATTTCCCCCTTGGTTTGAGGGGGTGATGGTAATGGGGGAAGATTAAGGGGGAGGTGGAGGATAGCGGCAACTTCCCTGGCCACACCTAAAAGGGACATACAGTCTGGGCGATTAGGGGTAAGGTCGGCATCCAAGATATAATCGTTTAGACAGAGAGCTTCCTCCAAGGGGATACCCAGAGGATGCTCTTCCTCCAGGACCATAATCCCTTCCCCATAGTCAGAGAGTCCTAACTCCTTTTCTGAACAGATCATTCCTTGGGATTCAACTTCATCAAAGGTCTTAATTCCGATCTTCCTTCCTCCCGGGAGTAGTGCCCCCGGGAGGGCCAGGGGAACGATCTGGCCGGACTGCACATTGGGGGCCCCACAGACGACAGTTACTGAAGCTCCACCTCCATCCACCTGGCAAATTGTTAGCTTGTTTCTCTTCTCTATGGAGGTTATCCTGGCAGTAACTACCCCCTTAAACTGGGGAAAGATATGCTCTACCTTTTCTATCTCTGTGCCGGTGAGAGTAAGCCTTTCAGCTAATTCATCCGGAGAAAGATCAAGTTTTACAAATTCCTTTAACCAATTATAGCTTATCCGCATTTTCTCTAATAGACTTAGGAAACCAAGGGGATTATCACAAGATATTTAGAATGAGGAGCTTAGAATATTAAGGTTGAAAGGTGCAAACTCTGGTTCCATTAAAGTGGGTTAAAAGTAGATATAAGCAGCCACTCAGGTTTAAAATCCCGCTACGCACGGAAGAGGGAGATCGAGTAATAAACCCCATCACCCGATTGGGTCAAAACTGGCTGAGAAACCTGATGTCGTTCTCGTAGAAGAGCCTGATATCATCGATGCCATATTTAAGCATTGCTAAGCGATCTATGCCCAGGCCAAAGGCATATCCACTGAACCTCTCCGGATCATAACCAACCCTTTGGAAGACCGCTGGATCTACCATCCCCGCCCCTAAAATTTCTAACCATCCTCTTCCCTTGCAGACAGAACAGCCCTTCCCCCGGCAGATCACACATCTGATATCCACCTCCGCGCTGGGTTCGGTAAAGGGGAAGAAGCTGGGCCGGAAACGGAGGGGGAGTTCCGCGGCGAAGAACTCGTTGATAAAGGCGGTTAAAACCCCCTTTAGTTGGCCGAAGGTCACCCCTTCATCTACATAGAGCCCTTCCAGTTGATAGAAGACAGTAAAACTGCGTGCATTTATGGCCTCATGTCGGTAGACCCTTCCCGGGACAACGATCCTTATCGGAGGCTGGGATCTTTCCATTACCCTGATCTGCACTGGGGAGGTATGGGTGCGGAGAAGGAGGTCTTTGCTCAGATAATAGGTGTCCTGCATATCCCTTGCCGGATGATCAGGAGGCATATTAAGGGCCTCGAAGTTGTAATAGTCCGTCTCCACCTCTGGACCCTCGGCCACTTCAAACCCCATTCCATAGAAGATTTCCACAATTCGCTGGAGGGTGATGGTTAGGGGATGAATGCTTCCCTCCCAAGGCCTTTTTCCAGGGAGGGTGACATCCAAAACCTCCCTCTTCTGATGGAGGGGGGTGAGGGAGTTCCTCCTTTCCTTTAGTGCCGCCTCCAACTTGGCCTTGGCCTGGTTGGCAACTCTGCCCACCTCTGGCCTTATCTCCGGAGGCAAGTCCTTTAATTGACGAAGGAGCTGAGTGAGTCTACCCTTCCTACCCAGGAGGTCGAGTTTAATCCTCTCGATCTCCTCAGGGGATTGTGCGTTTTCTATCCTCTTTAAGGCCCCCTTGGTTATTTCTTCAAGCTCCGCTTTCAACCCCAAGAGCCTCCTTAGCCAGCTTAGTTAGCCTTTCAAAGGCCGGTGGATCATTAACTGCCAGTTCAGCCAGGAGTTTTCTGTTTAACTTCACTCCAGATTTTTTTAATCCCCTAAGCAATCGGCTATAGGAGAGGCCGCTAAGCCTTGCGGCGGCATTTATCCTCATTATCCAAAGCCGGCGGAAGTCCCTTTTCCTCCTCTTTCGATCTCGGTAAGCATAAGCCAAGGCCCTGTGTAGGGATTCCACTGCGGTGCGATAGAGCTTGCTTCTTGCCCCCCGATAACCCCTGGTGGCCTTGAGAACTTTCTTTCTCCGTCGGCGAGAGGGAACCTTATATGTAACTCTGGGCATAACTCCTCCTTATGAGCTAATGAGCCTCTTTATCCTCCCCTGATCTTCCCGGGTTACTATCTCCCACTTTTTGAGATTCCTCTTGCGCTTAGAGGATTTCTTGGTGAGGATATGAGAAAAAAAGGCCTTTCGCCTCTTTATCTTCCCCGTGCCGGTCAGTTCAAACCTCTTCTTTGCCCCCTTCTTGCTTTTCAACTTTGGCACTCTTCTCCCCTTTCTTTTGAGCCACTGGATTCAAGATCATAATTAGGTTCCTACCCTCTAACTTTGGCTCCTGGGCAACCCCTCCAAGGCCCTCCACCTCGGTTTTGATTTGCTCCAGGAGCTTTTCACCAAATTCCTGGTGAACCATCTCCCGGCCGCGAAAATGGACATAGACCTTGACCTTTTTCCCTTGATTGAGGAACTCCTTGATATGTTTAAGCTTAAAACCAAAGGCGTGTTCATCTGTCTTCGGTCTTAGTCTTATCTCCTTGAGTTGAACGCTTATCTGTTTCTTCCTGCTAATTCTCTCCTTTTTGCTCTTTTCATACCTATACTTGCCATAGTCCATTAACTTGCAGACCGGCGGTTCTAACTGAGGGGCGACCTCTACCAGGTCGTACCCCCTTTCCTGGGCCATCTCTATGGCCTCCTGTGAGGGCATAATCCCTATCTGTTCCCCGTTTTCCCCCACTACCCTTACCCGTGGAGCCTTTATTTGGGAGTTTACCCTCAGTTCCTTCGATAACTTTATCTCGCCACCTCCTTGGTTACCAAATTTTCCTTTCCTCTATCTCCTCTCTTACCCTCCCTATGAAGGAATCGAGGTCAAACTGACCCAGATCCCCTCCCCTCCTCTGCCTTACGGCCACCGTCTCCCCCTGAGCCTCTCTCTTGCCTAAGATGAGCATATAGGGGATCTTCTGTAGCTCGGCCTCCCTGATCTTATGGCCTATCTTCTCATTTCGATCATCGAGTTCAGCCCTTATCCCCTCCTCGTGGAGCCGATTGAAGACCTGCTCCGCATAGCCCTTCTCAGAGTCGGTGATGGGCATAACCACTACCTGAACAGGGGCCAACCAGAGGGGAAATGCGCCCCCGTAGAGCTCTATCAACCCACCGATGAACCTCTCCATAGACCCCAAAAGGGCGCGATGGATCATCACCACCTCTTTTTCGCTGTTATCCCGGTCTGTATAGGTGACATTAAACCTCCCCGGGAGGTTGAAGTCGAATTGGATTGTAGAGCCTTGCCAGGTCCTCCCCAAGGCGTCAACGAGCTTTATATCTATCTTGGGGCCGTAGAAAACCGCCTCTCCCTCAGCTCGCCGGTAGTCAAGTCCTCTCCTCTGCAGGGCAGAGACTAAGGACTCCTCTGCCCTCTCCCAATCCTGATCACTTCCTGCATACTTCTCCTTGTGTTGGGGGTCCCTTACGCTTAGATCGATCTGATAGTCCCGGTAACCGAAGGTCTGGAGCATAGATTGGGCGAGGTCGATTACCCCTAAGATCTCCTCCTCCAACTGATCAGGCCGGCAGAAGATGTGGGCATCATCCTGGGTAAAACCCCTCACCCTGAGCATCCCGCGTAGCACACCCGATCTCTCCGCCCGGTATACGGTGCCCAACTCGGCATACCTGATGGGCAGATCCCGATAGCTCCTCTTCTTCGACTTGTAGATGAGGATGTGACCTGGACAGTTCATCGGTTTGAGCACATACTCCTCGCCCTCTACCTGGAGGAAATACATGTTTTCCCGATAGAACTCATAATGGCCAGAGGTGCGCCAGAGGTGGGCCTTGGCGATGTGGGGGATGTAGACAAGCTGATAGCCTCGCTTTATGTGTTCGGCCTTCCAGAAGTCCTCAATGATGTTTTTGATCACCGCCCCCTTTGGATGCCAGTAGACAAGCCCTGCTCCTACTTCCTCATGGATGCTGAAGAGGTCGAGCTCCCGGCCAAGCCGCCGATGATCCCTTCTCTTAGCCTCCTCTAAGTTCTGCAGATAATGGGAAAGTTGCTCCTCTGTGGGAAATGAAATACCATATATCCTCTGCATTACAGCATTTTTTTCATCCCCCTTCCAGTAAGCACCGGCAACTGAGAGGAGCTTGAAGGCCTTTACCATCCCAGTGGAGGGAAGATGGGGCCCGCGGCAGAGGTCGACAAATCCACCCTGTCGATAGAGGGTGACTCTATCCCCATCGATCTCGCTGAGGAGTTGGGCCTTAAAATCCTCCCCCTGAAGGATCTTCAATGCTTCCCCTTTGCTCACCTCTTCCCTCTGGAAAGGAAGGTCCGCCTGCACTATCTCTAACATCCTCTTCTCTATCTGCTCCAACTCCTCAGGTGAGAAGGGAGTCCTCCCCCCAAAATCGTAATAGAACCCCTGGTCAATTGGCGGACCTATACCAAGCTTAACCTCAGGGAAAAGTTCCTTAACGGCCTGGGCCATTATGTGCGAGGTAGAATGCCAGAAGATCTTCTTCCCTTCCGGATCGTCAAAGGTCAATATCTTTACCTCCTCACCACCCTTTAACCTATACGCCAAATCCACAATCTGAGAGTCAACCTGGGCAGCGACTGCCCTGAGGCCAAGATCCTTGGCTACCTCTTCCACCTTTATCCCAGGAGGATAATCCCTTATCTCTTTAGCTGAAATCTTAACCTTCAAATATCCTCCTCAATTTCCCTTAATATAAGCCCACTAACTCCATCAATCAAGGAAAAATTTCCTCTTCGACGAGACATTTCTGAGTTTCCCGAACTGTGGTTAAAATATGGGGAGGTTTGAATTCCATAGACCTTTATGCTTGAGTTACCCTGGGCTGTGGATATAATTTGGGATAATAAAGAATAAGGGCAAAGCCAATAAACTTTGCCCTTTAAGGTTTAGCCTTTCGAGGGGTCTACTTCCTTATCTTCGACTTCAACCCTTTCCCAGCCTTAAAAGCCGGATAGGTGGCCGCAGGTATCTTTAGTTGAGCGCCAGTCTGTGGGTTCCTTCCCATTCTGGCCCCCCTCTTCCTTGTTTCAAAGGTGCCGAAGCCAGTAATTTGCACCCTTCCTCCCCTCTTCAGTTCAGAGGCGATTATTCCATCAGGGTTGAAGATGGCATCAATAGCCGTACGAGCCTGCTTTTGGGTAAAATCGGCTCTTCTGGCTAACTCGGCGATCAGCTCTCCCTTATTCATGAAAACACCTCCTTGATATAAGGGTTAAGAAATTCACCGCTACTATAACCCACCTAACAGTCTTTGTCAACAATTTTTTTGCGAAAAAATCAAAAAATCCCCATTCCCAAGGGATTTTCTCTGGAATTAACCAAGAAGAGGTGTACTGGTCCTGTTTTTAAACTACCAATTTCTTTGAAAATTATGGAGATAAGTTAGGAAAAGGTTAATTTAGGAGGGATTTATACCCTTTACCGCCAAGTGAGATGGCTATAAAGGGGAGAAGCCTTTTCATTTAATTTGAGCTGGTCCTCATCAGGCCTGAACCGATGATAGATGGGAGTAATTTTGATTAAATCCTTTCCTCCCTCTTTTCAATCAACTCTATTACCCCTTTAACCAAGTTCTCGATGCCCTTGGCAACATCGGTAATGCCGGGGCCGATCATATAGGCGGGGGTAGTAATTATGTTGTTTTCGTCATCGATTATTGCCTCATCCACGCGGGCAGGGATATGAATAGCCCCTAACCTTTCCAACTTTCTGGCCGTGGCTGGATCGTTGCCGATGGTCAAGGTGGGGGTTACCCCTTCCATGCCCTGCAAGGCCTTGGCCACTAAAACTGGGGCTATGCATATCGCCCCCACTGGTTTTCTCCTGCGCACCATATCCCTGATTAGCCTCTTTACTTCCTCATTTATGGTGCAGTTTTCTCCCTCTTCAGCGAAGTTGGAAAGGTTTCTTGCTGCCCCAAAGCCACCGGGAATTATCAGACCATCGATATCTGCTCCCGTGATTTCACTAATATCCATGATCTCTCCTCTGGAGATCCTTGCCGATTCAACTAAAACATTTCTCTTTTCCTCTACTTTCCCTCCGTTGAGGTGGTTAATAGTCTCCGCTTGAGGAATGTTTGGGGCTATGGGGAGGGGTTGAGCTCCCGCTCGTACCAAGAAATAAAGGGCCAAGGTGGCTTCATGGATCTCCGAACCATCATAAACCCCACAGCCGCTGAGGAGGAGAGCAACTTTCATCTTTCCATCTCCTATTGAGCGTAGATGCTGACCCTTTTTCTATTTCTACCCATTCTCTCGAATTTCACCGTTCCATCTATCTTAGCGAAGAGGGTATCATCCCTCCCCATTCCCACATTCGTCCCTGGGTGAATCTTGCTTCCCCGCTGTCTGACCAGGATGGAACCGGCAGTTACCCATTGTCCCCCGTACCTCTTCACCCCCAACATCTTTGGGTTGCTATCCCTTCCATTTCTGGAGCTTCCCACTCCCTTTTTATGGGCCATCTTTCACCTCCGTTTCAATGCCCTATATAATAACAATTCTCAGGAAAGAAAGCAACAAAAATCTTTATAGCCTCGATTATTCATTCCAACCCCAACGATGGTTCGGCCACCTCAATCTTTCAGGCAATTTTTGCTTACACAGGAGGGGTTATTAAACAAAGAGGGTAGAGTCGCTTTGCTCTACCCTCCAATTTTACAACATCCTACAATCCCTACCTTAGCAGTAACATTCTCTTAGTCTCACTGAAGTTTCCGGCTTTGATCCTGTAGAAATAAATGCCACTGCCAACCAGGTTGCCAGACATGTCTCTTCCATTCCATTGGGCAGAATGGTGACCTCCCTTTTGATACGAATTCACCAGCGTTTTGACCTTTTGCCCGATAACATTGCAGATGAC
The DNA here is from genome assembly GCA_029932675.1 of bacterium. Taxonomy (GTDB): domain Bacteria; phylum SM23-81; class DAOVCL01; order DAOVCL01; family DAOVCL01; genus DAOVCL01. The sequence continues at coordinate 30,024 of JAOZPP010000004.1, read as the reverse complement.
AAGGTTGATATGGCTGGCCTCAGGCAAGTCATAATCAATCGTAGTTGTTGGATTGAATGGGTTTGGACTGTTCTGGAACAGGTGAAAGTGAACAGGTTTTGTGTCGTTCTCAGCTTCCTCCTCAACACCGACCCAGGTGTGCTCAAAGGCGGCCTTGGCATCGATCAATCCATATCCTGTTGAGTCATCCCGCCCTGCTACAGCCATGTCCCTGGCAGTCCCGGTGATCACATCCCAGGCTTCATTTGGTGGGAGCGTATAACCTATATTTTTGCAACGCATTAAAGCAATAACTCCTGCGGTCAGAGGACAGGAAAGTGAGGTGCCGCTGTAACTCCCATACTTATTTCCAGGGACTGTTGAGAAAATGTTTTCTCCGGAAGCCATAACATCTAACCATGGTCCGTAATTTGACCACCCCGCTCGTTTAGGCGGATTGCTGTTGGTCGTTGCCCCCACGCTGATCACCAATTTTCCGCCGTAGGCTTGAGGATAAGCATTGTAAGGGATTGGGTGCTGGTTATTCCCTGCACTCGTGACCAGTATCGAATTCTTGCCGTAAGCGTATTTACAGGCTTCACAAAGGGTTTCAAGGGTATCACCTGTGCTGGAATAGCAGGAGAAACTCATATTTATCACATCAGCATTTGCGTCCGCGGCTGCTTTGATGTCTTTCACAATTCCCCCAAGGGTCAAATCATTTTTAAAAGGCATGAATTTGGCCTTCCATCCCATTCCGGCTATTCCCTTAGAGTTGTTTGTCACCGCTGCCGCCACACCGGCAACTATTGTCCCGTGTGAACCTATGTATCCACTCTCTCCGCCTGTAGCATGAGCTGATAAGTCCTCATGACTGACATCTACTCCTTGTTCGATGATAGCGATGACAATACCTTCACCCAAAGTGCCCTCATCATTTGCTTTCTCCCATCCTTCAGGTGCATTAATGCCCTGGGGTGTGTCATACAGCGCCCATTGGTCACCATTAGCATAATGCGGGTCATTGGGCTCAAGACCCTTGACTACATCCTCCTCACCTATAATATTAGGATCTGCATATATGACATCAGATAAAGCTTCAAATGCTTCTACAGCTTCATATACACTGATGAAGAGGTCACCCTGACCAAATGTGATGAGAAATATCTGAGTAAGGTCTGGAGTTTCCTCGGGCACTGCATCTGGGAACACTTTCTCGAAGCTCTGGACATCGATGCTGTCACAAAGAGCCTGCACCACTGTAGAGTTAATCTCAACGCTATCTATTGGAGCCTTAATTTTACCCTCTGGAAGAGAGATGATGTTATGACGGAACTTCACAATAACCTGTCCCGGGACACAGTCCTCTTCAACCTGTGTATAGGCTATACTCCCCCAGAGCAAAAGAAAAGCTAGGATGAATATGACTTTCCTCATTTCAATCGCCTCCCTCGATTAGAAAGCCAATGGTCTATTCCCCTTCCGTCTGAACTTGTAAGCCATAGGCAGCCTCCTGTTCATGTTTAATACCGTTCACTTCTTCCTAATGTTCTGTATAGCCTTACCTTCGCTCTCAGTTTGGGTTTAATTATCTGAGGAGAACCAACTTCTTGGTTTTGCTGTTAGTTCCTACCCTAATTTGATAAAGGTATACCCCACTCGCCGCTGGCCTGCCACAGTCATCGGTGCCATCCCAGCAAACATGATAGCTACCGGGGTTCTTTTCAGCATCAACTAGCGTCTTTACCTCCTGACCTAGGATGTTGTAAATCTTTAGAGTAATAAAAGAGTATCTTGATAACTGATACCCGATAGCTGTAGTGGAGTTAAATGGATTCGGATAGTTCTGAAAGAGAGAGAACGCAACCGGCAAATGGTTCTTCGATGGCTCCTCGGGAATGCCGTTTTTGCGGTCTCTAATTACCGAAATGCTGCTTCCGAGAAAGTTAGCGACGTAAGCTCTGTTCTGGAGAGAGTTCCAGGCCAAATCTGAGGCACCCTTCCCCACCTTGATTGTAGTGATGACGCTATCTACCTTCCCATCAATGACTGTTACATCGCCGAATTCACCACTGCCCGAATTCACGCAGTAGACCTTATTATTGATCGAGTTCCAAAACAGAGCGGAAGGAAATGTTCCAACGGTAACCGTAGTGATGACGCTGTCACTCTCTCCATCAATGACTACTACCCATTCCCCATCTATATTTTCATCGCCATGGTGTTCTTTATCTCCTAAAGTGGATGTACAATAAACCTTATCGTCGGTTTGATTCCAGACTAAGGCAGTGGGATATTCCAGAGTCATGGCTGATATAACGGTGATGACGCTATCCCCCTTCCCATCTATAACATCCACTCCGCCCCAGTAATCTGCGCAGTAGATTTTGTTTTCAGTTTTGTTCCATGCCAGAGCGATGGGAAAGACTCCAACGGGGACATTTGCAATGACACTATTATTCCCCCCGTTGATTACGGTTACCTCACTGGGTTCACCAACTCCCCAGTTTGCACAGTATATCTTATTGGTGGTTGATGCCCAGAGCAAAGCGGAGGGGCCGGTTCCTACAAGGACGGTGGCAATAACGCTGTCGGCGGCCCCGTCTATTACAGTTACATCCCCGCTTCTTTCGTTTGCACAGTATATTTCGTTGTCAATTGAATCGTAAACAAGGGCGATAGGTTTGTCCCCAACCGAAATGGTGGTAATAACCTCATTGGATTCACCAGAAATTACCGTTATATCATTACTCCAATAATTTGCACAATACACTTTGTCATCGATTGGGTTCCAGGTCAATGTGCGAGGGCCGTCCCCCACGGGGAGGGTAGCGATGATTCTGTTTGTTGCTCCGTTAATAATTGTTAAGTTGTCGCTCCAGTAATTTGCAGAATAGACCTTGTTGTCGATTTGATTCCAGATTAGAGCTTTGGGAGTGTAGGCAACGGGGACAGCAGTAATAACGCTATCGGCCACGCCGTCAATAATTGCTACATCGTAACTGCCCACATTTGCAGAGTAGACTTTGTTATCAACTGGATTCCAGATTAGGGCATGGGGATCTCCACCTACCGAAACGTTGGCAATAACGGTATCGGATATTCCACAGACAATTGTAACTACAAGGCTCATTGCATTTGCACAGTAGATTTTATCATCGATTTGGTTCCATGATAGGGCACAAGGGAATTGCCATGTTGGGATGGTGGTAATGAGGCTATCGGTTGTCCCAGAGATAACGGCTATGTTCCGACCATAAAAGTTGGCGCAGTAGATTTTATTGCTGGTTTGACTCCAAACTAAAGCACGGGGACCGTTACCTACGTGAACTGTAGCGATAATACTGTCATTCTCCCCCGAAATGACCGTTACACTATTACTCCCGTAATTTGCAGAGTATATTTTGTTATCGGAAGGATGCCAAATCAAGGCAACAGGGCTGGCTCCCACAGGGGTTACGGAGATGATGCTATCAGCCTCCCCATCAATGGCTGTCACGTTGTTATCCCCCTGGTTAGCGCAATAGATCTTGTTGTCAGTCAAGTCATAAGCTAAAGCAGTTGGATTGTCTCCCACTTGAATGGTGAGGATAACACTATCAGCGTCCCCATCGATGATAGTTATATCATTACTATTGTAATTTGCACAGTAAACCTTATTGTCAATTGAATTATGAACCAAGGCAGTTGGATTGTCGCCAACTAAGACAGAAGTTATCACTTTGTCCGTTTCTCCATCGATGATGGTAACTCTGCCACTGCCTGCATTTGCACAGTAAAGTTTGTTACTATTGGCGTTCCAAAGTAAGGTGCTGGGGCCATCTCCCACGGATATGCTTGCTATTTTTTGATCAGTAGCTCCATCAATAACAGCGACACGATCGCCATATCTCCCCCCGACATAGACTTTGTTATCAGTGGAGTTGTAAGCGAAACAATCTGGTTCAAGCACCCCACCTGTGCTATCCGGTAGAAGGATAGTAGTTTCCAACCACTGTCCTTTAGTTGTTACCGCATTACAAATAAGCAAAATGAAGACAAATAAAATTGTGATTTTCACCCTCTTACCTTTCACCTATTGTAGCCTCTGATGGACCGACAGAATAAATAAGGGACAACCCGTGTATTAAATCTAAGAGCTTGTTCACAATCCGTCAAGGTCTCTTCTCCAATATTTCTCATCCTCTTCGGAGAAAAAGGCTTTAACAAACCTCCCTATTCTTCTTATTGTCTTTATCAGCAAATTCCCTTTTAGATTACCAGTTTCGCATTCTTTTTCTTCCTCAGAATCTAAGGGGTTTTCTGGTTCAAAGTCAACCATTTTCTCCTCTTTTCTGTTGGCTGAATCGATATTCAGCTAATCTCCCGGGGGACCACAAGGAGATTATCGGGCCACACTCTACCGGCCCTCGCTTGCCTCTTGTGGTTTGTTAGAGCAAGAGCCCTTCCAGCCAGAACCTGGCGAATCCCCCCTCCCTCTGGCAGGTGGGTGGCAGAACCGGGGTTCTGCCACCTCATTATATGATCGGAGGGGCAGGCAGGAGGAAGCCTACGGGTATCTCCGCTATTTTGGTGTCAGAACAGGCGTTCTGACACCTCAATCTTTCCCAAATGCTGCCTCCAACCACCAAAGAAGGCAGCACCGGCTTCCCCTGCTCGCCCAAGCCCCGGACAAGTGGAGACATTCAGATATAAAGCAAAAAGCATGCCAGAATGGGCAGAAAAAAATAAAAGAGCACTTAGTTAACTAAGTGCTTAAAAAAACAAAGAAATATCCAATTTGTGAGAAGAATAATTGCATCAGCCCTTGTTAGAACAAAAGGCTATTCGTCCATTTTTGGACACATATTTTGGGGCCAACTGAATATCTGTTTATAGAACAAGAAGTTAAAAGCGACCAATAAAGGACGCTATCTGACCAAATTTGGATGACTTTCCAGATTGGAATCCTCACTGACTTTCGTCGGTGAGATATTAAGCTTTTTCATCTTGTTGTGTAAGGTAGTGCGCGGAACTCCTAACATACTTGCTGCCTTAGCAATCTTCCAATTGCTCTCTCTCAATGCCCTTAAACACTCCTCCCTCTCAACAAAGGCCAATTTCTCCGGAAGAGAAGCTATTCCCTCTGAAAGAGCCTGGGGTTCCTTCGGGAGAACTCCCACCCGTAGCAGCTCTGCAGTGATCTCCCCTTCCTCGCCCTTTATATGGCTTACTGCTACCTCAATGGCCCGCTTCAACTCCCTGACATTCCCTGGCCAGTCGTATTCCATCAACCCCTCTAAAGCACCAGGAGTAATACCCACCACCCTCTTTTTATACTTCTCCCCAAACAGCTCCATAAAATGCTCACAGAGAAGCGGTATGTCACCCTTCCTCTCCCTCAATGGCGGAAGCCTCAAAGTTACCCCCTCTATCCGATAGTAAAGATCATTCCGAAAAGAACCCTCCACCATAGCCCGGTGGAGATCCTTGTTGGTGGCCACTATCACCCGCACATCCACCTTGACCTCCTCTGTCCCCCCTACCCTGCGAAAGCTCTGGGTCTCCAGAAAACGAAGGAGCTTTGACTGCATAGCAGGGCTCATATCCCCTATCTCATCCAGAAATACCGTCCCCCCATCGGCTACCTCAAACAACCCCTTGTGTTGGGTCCTGGCATCGGTGAAGGCACCCTTCTCATAGCCAAAAAGCTCCGACTCCAAGAGGTTGTCAGACATATTGGCACAATTTATGGCCATAAAGGGCATCTCCTTCCGCGCCCCAATGGAATGGATGAACTTGGCTATTACCTCTTTCCCTGTGCCAGTCTCCCCCTCAATTACAATCGGATAGTCTGTATCTTTGATCCTCTCCACCTCATCCAATACCCTGAGCATCTGGGGGTCCTGGGTGACTATCTCCCCAGAGAGCCTGAGCTGTCTCTTCAGGGAGGCCAACTCTTCCTCCAACTCCCTCTGCCTCTGCTCGGCTATCGCCTTGGCTACCCTCTCGGAGAGAAGATAGAAGAGGTCAAGCTCCTTATCCAAGAAAGGTTCCTTCCCCTTACCCCGATCCACATAGAGGTAACCCTCTATCCTCTCCCCATTCCCATAGGGGATCAACATCAGGCTACCAGCCCCCACAGCGAAGAACCGCTCATCCAGGGAGCTATCATAGAGGATAAAGGGACTGCCCACCTCAAAGCCATCCCTGTCTGCACAGGCAGGCCTGTCTGCCAACAGGGAGAGAAGCCCCTTGACCTCCCCCTCCCCAAGGTTATGGCTTGCCCCTACCATCATCTTCTTATCTCCATCTGCAGCGTAGGCCACAAACCCCCTGTCGGCTCCCAAAACCTCAATCACCTGGCCAAAAACCTTCCCCAAATCACCTGATGGCAATCCTTGTAAAAACTCATACTTCCTGGAGGGAAACCTCTTCAGCCTTTGGTTAAGTTCAAGTTTTAGGGTTTCTACCTCCTTGAGCTTCTCCGTCTCTCCCTTGCCCTGCAGCAGCTTCTCCGCCTCCGTTAAGACTTCAACCGCTTTCTTGTAGGATGGCTCCAACTTAGCAATCTGGAGCAGGGCCAAAGCCTGATAAAACTCTGCCCCCTGGATCTGAGCAAAGAGCCTCTGGGCTTCCTGCAAGAGCTCAAGCTTGCCGCTAAGCTCCCCATGAGCTAAAAGAGTATGCGCCAACTCAAACCTGTCCCCTATGGAGCGTAAAATGGAGATAGCTTTAGCAAACTCCTCCTGGGATCTATCCCTTAACCCCTTTAAATGATACGCCACAGCTAAGGCCCGATGACAACAGCCTTGCTCAAATCTGTCCCCCAGCTTGGTGGAGACCTCCAGAGCCCTTTGGCCATATTCAATAGCCTTATCAAACTCCTTGATAGCTACATACAAATCAGCTAACTTGCGAGAAACCTCTGAGACGATGTCCCCCTCAGGGGATATCCGTTCCCCTATTTTTAAGGCTTTTAGATAGCTCTTCTCGGCTTTGGCATACTCCTTTCGCTTAAAGTATAACTGGCCTTCACTCTCCAGGCTCATCGCCAACTCACGGGGTAAGTTATACTCTAGGCTCGTCTCCTTTGCCTTCTGGATAAGCTGAGAAGCTTCCAACCATCGATGCTTCATCAGGTACAAGCGGGCAAGGCTGATACTCCGGCGGGCTATCTGTAAAATATCACCCATAGATTCATAGATTTTTAATCCAAAATTTAACTTCTCCTCCGCCTCTTGCCACCGGGAAGCGAGTAAATACACCACGCCTAAATTGCCTGAGAATAGCGCTATCCTGCGTGAGTCATCGACCTTCTTGCTCTCTGCTAATCCATATTCCAATCGTTTGATCGCTTCATCTTTCTCGGAAAGGATAAAACTGACATGGGATAACCCGTTGATGGCGTCAAGCATTCCATCAGCATCCCCGATTAACCGGTAGGTACTCAAGGAGTCCTCGAAGAAACAGCGGGCTTTTTCTAAACTCCCTAAAGACACATATATTCGCCCCAAACAGAATTGGACTTCCCCCCTTTCTTGGTGCAGGGCCGTATTTTTCAATAGATCAAAAGCTTTGAGGGCATATCCTTCAGCCTCCTCGTAATTTTTCCCCAGCTCCAACTTGACCCGCGCAGCCAAAGAATAGACCCTCGCCCTCTCCAGCTCACTATGGGAGGGAGAGAGAACCTTTAGAGCTATCTCAACCCTCTCCTCGGCCAATTTCAAGTCCCCACCCGGAAGAAGCAGCTTATCTATCTCCTCAATCGAATCCTTTAACCCTCCCATTTTTCTTACCCGTTGCTTTGTCATCTCCGGCCCTTAGTGGAGGAGTATTCTCAGAAAGAGGGAAATTTTAAGGAGCCAACTCCGGAGGTTTCTCTCTGTAGGAGAGTTCTTTGGTTTGTTGCTCTCCTGAAATTGGATGGTTGTCCCTGCGGATTGCTGGGGAGTCTTTTGATTTTCGGCTGGATTCTGAATAGTCGAAGAGCCAGAATTGTGGTTGGACCCCTTGGGGTTATGGTAATAAAAATCCCATGGCCAGGCGGCCATAAGCATAGGTCTCTCCTCCCCAGTGTTAGCAGAGACCCTCTTCATCAGCAGAAAACTATTTGTAGAAAGAAGAAAGGCTATGATCAACAAGATAATACCGAATTTTTTCATTATCCCTCACCTCACAGGGCAAATATCTACCAGCAAATCTATATCCAAATATAACATTAACACCATTTGCTGTCAAGGACTTTTTGGTTGATGACTGGTTGATGACTCCACATAGGGAAAATAGGGGAAAATAGGGACACTTCCTATTTTCTTTGCCACGGAAAATAGGGACACTTCCTATTTTCTTTGCCACAATTTCCTCCCTTGAGGTGGCAGAAGCCCTCTTCCGCCACCCTTCCTTTTTGCCGTCAGAATCGGGGTTCTGACGGCTCAAGGAAACTTAGGACAGGGCTGAAGCCCTGTCCCTGCTGAGGCCTCTAAAAATCCAAAAAACAAAAGCCGGCCTACCTCAAACTTGCAGCCCGGCTATCCGCACTTATTAGACTCCAGCTTGTATTGTTGTTTGCTTCAGACCCCGGGCTCTGGGCCCTAACTCCCCTCGGCCACACTCTCCCGTAGGTCAAATGGGGTAAACCCTGTTTGTCTCCCATTTAAAGATAGGAATTCCCCTCCCTCAGTCAAGGATTTTTTTACTTTTTATGAGGTTGCTGATGGCCCCACATGGTAACCACCCTCAATAGGTTCTTTCTCTTGCGACCAGCTTCGCGGGTTAAGCCATTTCTCGTTCTGTGGTGAGAAAACTATGTCCCCGATCTATTCATAAATTGTCACTATTCATATCCTCAACCACTGTGGCTGCCCTCTTGTAGGACTCCCCTTTAGAAAGGGCGGACATACGGGTGATAAGGAAGCTCCTGAATAACAAATTCGTCGTGTATGAATAATTCGGGATATAGGAAGACCTTGTCCGAACTTAGCTCCCTTCGGTTGCTAACTTCTCCAGAGGGCCTCACCGGCCCTATGGCGCTCCGCAATCCTCCGCTAGCTCGGATTGCTTCGCTGTCATGATTGAAGGGGGCATACCCCCTTCAATCAACCCCCACATTTCGAAATTTCTTAGAAATTCCGAAATGTTTAGTTAAAGGGGGATTAAAAAATAGGGAGAGGGGGAACTCCTATATTTGTATTCGATCTTTGGGGACAAAAAGTGAGAAAAAATGTTTGACTGAAAGGGATAAAATTGGTAATATTATACCAATATGTCAGAGCGATTTAGTCGATATTTTGCGGAGACGGTGGTCTTGATTAGTGTGGAATGGGAGAGGGAAAGAAATCTGATGACTGCAGCTTGGGTGATCCCTCTCTCCTCCAATCCTCCTTTGGTTGGGGTGGCCATCTCCCCCCTCAGATACACCCACCAGTTCTTGGAGAGGAGCAGGGAATTTGGCCTGAACATACTCTCCACCGAGCAAGTGGAGCTTTCCCAATATGCGGGGACCACGAGCGGGAGGGAGGAGGACAAATTCTCTAAGGGTATTTTCGCCGTTGAACCTCCCCAAAAGATTAGAGCTCCTCTCATTGCTGGATGTTTTGCTACCATGGAGTGTAAGTTAGCCGATAGCTTCACTACTGGTGATCATACCCTTTTCGTGGGGGAGGTTCTGGAGATCAAGGTGAACAAGGGGAAGAGTCCCTTGCTTCTCCATGAGGGTGGATACTACCGGTTGGGAGAGCTTTTAGGGAGATACCACTCTTGAGAGCCTGGGTTATTTTTTAACTTTTAGAGCGAGGAGGGTTTATGCCTGCAGAGGAGAAAGGGGAAAGGGAGGGGAAGAAGGAGAAGGAGCGAGTTCCTTCTGAGGAGGGGAGACTGGGGTTCAAGGAGAAGGAGGAGCTGAGAGAGTCGATGAGGAAAGAGAAGTTCAAGGATTACCGCCAGGAGAGGATGAGGCATGATGCTCATCTCCGGGAAAGGAAGATAAGGCAGAAGTTTCTGGGAGGCACAAGGGGGAGAAGGGGAGGATGATATCCTCCCCTTTTTTGAACCGGGTAAATAGGGTAGTGAAGAGATGAACCAAGAGGAAGCTCAAAAGAAGATCGAAGAGCTGAGAAAAGCCATAAACTACCACAACTATCGTTACTATGTCTTGGACAGTCCGGAAATCTCTGATGCAGAATATGATCGGCTCTTCGATCAATTGGTTGAACTGGAGAGTAAGTTTCCTCATCTGATTACTCCTGATTCCCCCACCCAAAGGGTAGGGGCTCCTCCCCTGGAGAAGTTTGGCACGGTTAGACACAGCCTTCATATGTTGAGCTTAGGCAAGGCACTTACAGAGGAGGAGTTTCTCGATTTTCATCGACGTGTTAAGGAGATCGGAGGGGTTAGCGATGGCCAGATTGAGTATGTGGTGGAACCCAAGTTTGATGGTCTGGCTGTAGAGCTCATCTATCGTCAGGGGGTTTATGTGCTGGGTTCAACCAGAGGGGATGGATTTGTGGGGGAGGATGTTACCCTTAATTTGAAGACGATTAAGTCCATCCCCTTGCGGCTCCTCTCTGAGGATATACCCTCTCTAATTGAGGTAAGGGGAGAAGTGATTATGAACCGCTCCGATTTTGAGGCCTTAAACCGCCGAAGGGAGGAGGAGGGGGAGCCGTTATTCGCCAATCCCCGCAATGCTGCAGCAGGTTCGGTCAGACAGCTTGATTCCAAGGTTACCGCCTCCAGGCCACTGAATATGTTTGCTTATGGCGTTGGATTGATGGAGGGAAAGAGCCTGCGGACCCATTATCAGGTGATGGAATATCTCAAAGAGTTGGGGTTTAGGGTTAACGAATACACTAAGCTGCTTAGGACCACATCAGATGTGGTGCAATATTACCATCAGATGTTGGAGTTGAGGGAGAAGTTAGACTATGATATGGATGGCATCGTCATAAAGGTAAATGACTTTTCCCTACAAAGAAAATTGGGTGAACTACAGCGTAGCCCACGTTGGGCAGTTGCCTGGAAGTTTCCCGCTCAGCAGAAGACTACCCAAGTGAAGGATATAATTGTCAATGTGGGGAGGACTGGTGCCCTTACACCGGTTGCCTTGCTTGAGCCAGTGGAGGTAGGGGGGGTAACGGTGAGCAGGGCCACCCTGCACAATGAGGATGAGTTGAAGAAGAAGGATGTGCGCATCGGCGATACGGTGATTGTGCAGAGGGCTGGCGACGTCATCCCTGAGGTGGTGGCCGTGGTGAAGTCGCAGAGGACAGGTCGAGAGAGGGAGTTCGTAATGCCCGACCACTGCCCGATCTGTGGGGCGAAGGCTGTGCGGCTGGAGGGTGAGGCGGTCACCAGATGTACAGGTATCTCCTGTCCCGCTCAATTAAAGGAGAACATATTCCACTTTGCCTCCAAAGCTGGAATGGATATCGACGGATTGGGTTATAAGATAATTGAGCAGTTAGTGGACAAAGGTTTGATCTCTGATCCAGCCGACCTTTACTTCTTGACCAAGGGGGATATGTTAAAGTTGGAGAGGATGGGGGACAAATTAGCGCAGAATATCTTGGATGCCATTGCCAGAAGTAGAAGGCCTCCCCTCTCCAAGCTCATCTTCTCCTTGGGGATAAGGAATGTGGGGGAACACATGGCCTCGGTCCTGGCCCATGAGTTTGGCAGCATAGATAACATCAGAAGGGCATCCCGGGAGAGATTGGAGGAGGTAAGGGAGATAGGACCCGTGGTGGCTGAAAGCATCTATGCTTTTTTTCAGGACCCGAAGAACGTGGAGGTGTTGGATAAGCTAAAAAAAGGGGGGGTAACATTTGGGGAGGAGAGGAGGGTCCTCCATACGCCCTTGGAGGGGAAGACCTTTGTGCTTACCGGTGGTCTGAGCTCGATGACCAGAGCCCAGGCCAAGGAGAGGATTGAGATGTTAGGGGGAAGGGTCTCTTCCAGCGTCTCCCGGAAGACCGATTTTGTGGTGGTAGGGGAGAATCCAGGCTCCAAATTAGAGGAGGCCCGGAAATTGGGCGTGCGCACCATAGATGAGGAGGAGTTTAAAACGATGCTCTCAAATTATGAATAAAAACCCGAAGTATATAAAATTATGAAGGATTTTCTTAGGATTGCTTATTTCTTAATGCTTTTCGGCGCTTATCTGTTCATAAACTGTCGCTATTTATCCTCAACTGCTATATGGCTACCCCCCTTTAGGAATTCCGCTTTAGTGGGGTCCGAAATGAGCGGACAGACCTGAAGGTCTGTCCCTACGGGTGATAAGAGAACCCCTGAATAGCAAATTCCTCATCAATTTAATACATAACTGGGGCTATCTCTACTTGATGACCCAGACAGAGCAGGGGGCTTCGTGGATTATCTGGTAAGTTTGACTGCCCAAAGCGTAGCGGTCTGGGCTATGTAGCCCTAAGGTCCCTAACACGATGAGGTCGCAGCCCTCATCTTCAGCCAGTTTACAAATTACCTCTGAGGGCTTCCCATCCCTGATCAACCTCTTTTCACATCTTACCTCCTTCTCCGAGAAGATCCTCTCTGTATCCAGGAGGGCCCTCTTACTATCCTCCAAAAGGATATTTATGAAGTCGGGCTTGAGGTCCACCTCGTACATCGCTGGAAGGTTAGCCACAGTCACCAGGAGAACCTGGGCTTTCCACTCTCTAGCCAATTGAGCAGCTAATCGGGCTCCCTTTAGGGCATAGGATGAACCATCGGTGGCTACCAGTATCTTCTTGAACACCTTTCCTCCCTTGCTGAGGTGAGCAATGGATTACGGTCTTACTCCCATCCTATAGGGTGTTTGTGATTACCCTCCGGAAATGAAATCCATAGATGGAGAAGGTTATAGCCAAGGGGAAGAGTCGCGGACGTTTGAGGAGGCACCAGGTGAGGAGTTTCCAATAATATTTTCTTTCCTCCCCGTCTAAGCCTAAGACCCAGATAGATCTGAGAAATGCCTTCAGGTGGGAAAAACGGAGCTTGAACCCCTTTCCTGGGGAAGGTTTAAATTCCGTTAGGAACGTTCTAATCCTTTCGTAATATCCCTTATGGGAATAGATTGTATGCAGTACACTTTTGTATCCATTGATCAGTAGTTCGCGGTTCATCCTGGGGATGAAATTGAGCGAATAGTCCATATTGTCACCAGAGATGTCCTTCAAGAGGCGGTTTTCCCTCTTTAACCTCTGGTAGAGCCTTGTCCCCCGCGGGGCGTTGAGCAGGCCGACCATCGCCGTAACTATCCCACTTTTCTGGATGAAACTGATCTGGCGTTGAAATATGGAGGGGGAATCGTTATCAAAGCCAACGATAAATCCCCCTTGTACCTCTAAGCCATAACTTTGCATCTTCTTCACTGAGGCTACCAGATCTCGGTTTCTGTTCTGAAATTTGCCGCATTCAGCCAAGCTCTCCTCGTCTGGCGTCTCTATCCCCACAAATACCGTGTTGAACCCAGCCCTCACCATAAGCCTCATCAACTCCTCATCGTCGGAGAGGTCTATAGAGGCCTCCGTGTTGAAGGAGAAGGGATGTTTATGTTTATCCATCCATTCGATGAGAGCGGGCAAGATCTCTCCTTTTAGCTTCCTCTTGTTCCCAATAAAATTGTCATCGACGAAGAACACCCCTTCCCTCCACCCTTGATTATAGAGTGCATCCAACTCAGCCAAGATCTGATCCCTTTCTTTAACCCTTGGTTTGTGTCCATTTAGGATGATGATATCACAGAACTCACAGTTGAAAGGACAGCCCCTCGAATATTGGATATTCATCGAGGCATACTTTTTCATATCTATCAGATCCCAAAGGGGGATGGGGGTTTTTGTTATATCAGGGAACTCTTGGGTAGTATAAACCTTTTTCAATTTGCCATCTTTCAGGTCCTTTAAAAATAAGGGAAGGGTGGTTTCCGCTTCATTGAGCACGAAATGGTCTATCTCCGCCGCAAAATCCTCCCATCCAGTAGTAAAAAGGGGACCGCCAGCGACCATTTTGACCCCTAAGTTTTTACACCTGGAGATAAGCCCTTTTACCGATTCCTTCTGTACAGACATAGCGCTAATAAAGACATAATCGGCCCATTTTAGATCGCTATCGCTTAAAGCACTTACGTTCATGTCTACCAATCTTTTCTCCCACCCTTGGGGGAGTAGGGCAGCAACAGTGAGGAGCCCCAAAGGGGGGAAGGATGCCTTCTTGGAGATAAATCGGAGGGCGTGTTTAAAGCTCCAGAAGGTATCAGGATATTTGGGATAGAGAAGAAGTATTTTCATAGGCACTAAAGATACACCTTTTTTACCCAAATGTCAAGCTATTTAAACTTTTGGAATTTTTAAGGAATTTCCAAAGGTTAGGGGATGTTTGCCGGAGGGATGGCCCCTCTGGAGAATTTAGCGAGCCTAACGAGCTACCCCCTTTGGCTGAAGCAATTTGGGAACCGCAGAGGGTAGTTTATCCCCTTTTGCCTTGACTTCCTCCCCGACAGGGGGTATATTTTGGGCTGAAGCTATCGAATTTACTGCTGTTATGCTGATATTTATGCGTTTCGGAATTTCTGAGAAACTCCGAAACGTGAGAGGATGTTGTACCCCCGGCAAAGAGGAGGGTATGGAAGGGATGGTTAAAAGATGAACTCTGTTCCCATTTTGATTAGAGGGGGCCTTCTGGTGACGATGGGCCCCAGGGGGGTAATAGAAGGGGATCTCTTTATCAAGGACGGAAGGATCGCCAGTATAGGGGAGATAGCTCCCTCCTCAGAGATGAAGGTCTTGGATGTCCAGGGCAAGGTTGTCATCCCTGGGTTGGTGCAGACCCACATCCACCTCTGTCAGACGATCTTCCGCGGGATGGCCGAGGAACTTCCCCTCTCTCAGTGGTTGCAGAAGAGGATATGGCCACTGGAAGCGGCCCACTTCCCCGATTCTGTCTACATCTCCGCACTGTTGGGGTTAATAGAGTTAATCCGCGGGGGGACGACAACTATCTTAACTATGGAGACGGTAAGGCACACTGAGATGACCTTCAAGGCAGCGGAGGAATCAGGCATTAGGGCGGTGATCGGCAAGGCAATGATGGACGCGGGGGATAACCTTCCAGAAGGATTGAGGGAAACCGCCGAAGAGTCCTTGGAGGAGAGCCTTAAGCTTTGGGAGGAGTGGAGGGGAAGGGGGGAGGGGAGGCTGAGGGGCTGCTTTGCTCCCCGGTTTGCCCCTTCTTGTTCAGAGAACCTCTTAGAGAAAGTGGGGGAGGAATCGAGGGAGAAGGGGATCCTCATCCATACCCATGCTGCGGAAACCAGGGAGGAGATAGAGTCAGTGGGGAGGGCTAAGGGAATGGGGGAGATAGAATATTTGGATAAGCTTGGCCTTACTGGAGAGAGGTTACTTTTGGCCCATTGCATCTGGCTTGATGAGGGGGAGATGGATATTCTGGCCCGCACGAAGACCAGGGTCCTCCATTGTCCATCCTCAAATCTAAAGCTTGGCTCAGGGATTGCCCGTATCTGTCAGATGAAGGCAAAGGGGATCTCTATCTCCATTGGTGCAGATGGAGCTGCCTGTAACAATAGCCTGGATGGCTTTTGGGAACTGCGGTTGGCCGCCCTTTTGCAGAAGGTAATAGAGGGTCCTCAAGCATTAGGGGCTGAGGAAGCTTTTCGGATGGCTACTTTGGGGGGAGCTGAGGCTTTGGGGTTGGAGAGGGAGATAGGATCGATTGAGGAAGGGAAAATGGCCGATCTGGTAGTCCTTAACCCTAACCACCTCCTTTCCCCTGAAGAGATCTTCTCTACATTGGTCTATGCAACTCAATCTTCTGAGGTGGAAGTGGTCATAGTGGGGGGGGAGGTGCTCTACCAAGGGGGAAGGGTTCTCAATATTGAGGAGGATGGGGTTAAACAGGAGGCGAAGAGGATAGTTCCCCTCCTCCAGAAGGAGGTGGGGAGATGAGCCAGACATTTGCCCAAAAGATATTTGCCAAGAAGGGGAAGAGAAAGAAAGTCCTTCCTGGAGATATATTGACCCTTTCCCCGGATAGGGTGCTTTCCCACGACAATTCTGCGGACATCTCCCAGAAGTTTACCTCCCTGGGAGCTGGGAGGGTCTGGGACAGGGAGAAGATCGTCATTGTTTTAGACCACTGTGTTCCGGCAGCAGACTATCGCTATGCCACAAACCATAAGGTAATTAGGGAGTTCGTGAAAGATCAGGGGATTACCAACTTCTTTGATCTCCACTGGGGGATATGTCATCAAGTCTTCTCTGAAGAGGGTTTTGCCTTTCCTGGCCAGCTCATCTTGGGAGCAGATTCTCACACCACTACCTATGGGGCGTTTGGGGCCTTCTCTACGGGCATTGGTCGCTCAGAGATGGCAGCCATCTGGGCTTCAGGCGAGATATGGCTCAGGGTCCCAGAGAGCATCCGGATCAATATAGAGGGGACCCTCCCCTTAGGCGTCTACTCCAAGGATGTGATCCTCCACATAATCGGTGATCTAAAGGCAGATGGAGCCCTTTACCATTCAGTGGAGTTTGCTGGGGAGGCCGTGAGAGAGATGGGGATCTCCGACCGGATGGTGCTCTGCAATATGGCAGCCGAGATGGGAGCAAAGAATGGGGTAGTTGAACCAGATGATAAACTAAAAGATTGGCTCAAGGGAAAGGCTAAAGGGGAATATGAATCCATCTCTGCTGATCCAGATGCCCACTATGCCAAGGTCTATACCTACGATATCTCCCATTTAAGTCCCCAGGTAGCCTGTCCCCACACTGTGGATAATGTGCGATCTATAGAGGAATTAGAGGGGAAGCCATTAGATCAAGTTCTCATTGGTACCTGCACTAATGGGAGGATAGAGGATCTTGAGGTTGCCGCCCACATCCTCCAGGGGAGAAAGGTTAAAAAGGGGACGAGGCTCCTTATCTTCCCTGCCTCTTGGAAGGTCTACAAAGAGGCCCTGAAAGGGGGGATAGTTGAGGCCTTGGTGGAAAGTGGAGCCCTGGTTATGAATCCGGGATGTGGCCCCTGTTTAGGGGCCCATGAAGGGGCATTGGCGCCTGGGGAGGTCTGTCTCTCCACTGCCAACCGCAACTTTCAAGGGAGGATGGGTTGTAAGGAGGCGGAGATCTATCTTTCCAGTCCAGCCACTGCCGCCGCCTCTGCAGTGGAGGGGAGGATAACCGATCCAAGGAAGTTTCTCGGATAATAGCTAAGCGAAGAGATGGAACTGCTGGAAAGTGATGACAAATTCGTTTGCTCCGGGCAGTGGTCCCTCGAGCGGTTCACATTTCACTTGTTCTTTCCTTGAGGAGGGATATGGAGGAAATCATTAGAGGTAGGGTATTTAAGTATGGTGACGATGTAAACACAGATGTCATCTTCCCTGGGAAATACACCTATACGCTGAAGGATCCCCGAGAGATGGCCAAGCATGCGCTGGAGGATTTAGACCCTAATTTTGTTCAAAGGGTGAAGAAGGGGGATGTGATTGTGGCCGGAAGAAACTTCGGCTGTGGCAGTTCCAGAGAACAGGCAGCTACCTGTCTCGTCGCCGCAGGGGTGGGGGCTGTTGTTGCCATATCATTCTCCCGCATCTTTTACCGCAATGCCATAAACCAAGGGCTCCCCGCCATCGTGCTCCCTGAGCTGGTGAGGGTTACCCAAGGGGGAGAAAGGATTGAGGTCGATTTGAAGGCCCATAGGATAACCTTAGAGGGCTCTGTCTTCGATTTCCCCCCTTTTCCCCAATTTGTGATGGGCATACTAAGGGATGGTGGTTTATTAGCTCACCTGAGGAAGAGATATGTTTGAGGAGCTTAGGGATAGGCTAAATGGGGCCTTCAAGAAGATACTCGGTAGGGGAAAGCTCACCGAAAGGAACATCTCCGATTCCCTGAGGGAGGTGAGGAAGGTGCTCTTGGAGGCCGATGTGAATTATAAGGTGGCCAAGGAGTTTATCGCGAGGGTGGAGGAGGAGGCCATTGGAAGGGAGGTTACCCAGAGCATAACCCCGGGACAGGAGGTGATCAAGGTCGTCTATGATCAGCTTGTCGAGCTTTTGGGGGGGCAACCTTCTCCTCTTCGGCCTACGCGGGGCTCAAAGATTATGTTGGTTGGTCTACAAGGTTCGGGGAAGACAACGACTGCGGGAAAGTTAGCCAAGAGGTTTAATTCCCAGGGGTTCAAGCCCCTTCTTGTTCCAGCAGATCCTTATCGACCAGCAGCAGTTGATCAATTGAGGATCTTAGGTGAAAGCTTGGGGGTAGAGGTCTATTCACCTACAAAGGGGGAGGATCCAGTCAAGCTCTGCCAGAGGGCGTGCAACTGGGTCCAGAGCTCAGGTTTTGACCTCCTCATCTTAGATACCGCCGGTAGGTTACACATCGATGAGGAGATGATGGAGGAACTGCGCCAAATAAAGAAGGCCATCGCGCCGGAGGAGATACTCCTGGTGGCCGATGCGATGACCGGCCAGGAAGCAGTGCGGGTAGCAGACGAGTTTGAAGCCAAGTTAGGTATTGATGGAATCATTCTCACCAAGCTTGATGGTGATGCTCAGGGTGGGGCAGCCCTCTCAATGAGAGCAGCCACTGGAAGGCCAATCAGAATGGTGGGGGTAGGGGAGAAGCCGGAGGATTTGGAGATCTTCTATCCGGATCGGATGGCCTCCCGGATCTTGGGGATGGGGGATGTAGTCACCTTGGTGGAGAAGGCCCAGGCGTCGATCAGCCAAGAGGAGGCTAAGAAGCTGGAGGCCAAACTCCTCAAACGGGAATTTACCCTTCAGGACTTCTTGGATCAGATAAAGCAGGTGAAGAGGCTTGGTCCTCTTCAGTCCCTGGTGGAGCTAATCCCTGGATGGGGGAGGGGGGCCTTACGGGGGGCGACCTTTGATGAGAGGGCACTAATGAAGGCTGAGGCGATAATCAATTCTATGACCCCAATAGAGAGGAGGAAACCTCAGCTTATCGATGGAAGCAGGAAGAGGAGGATCGCACGGGGTAGTGGCACCTCTGTTCAGGATGTAAACAAGCTCCTGAAGGAGTTTTTGATGATAGATAAGATGGTGAAGAGGATGGGTAAGAAGGGGATCCCTAAATTCCCCTTTGGATAGGAATTTATAAAGCTTCATCCTAAATCGACAAACCGGGTAGAAGAACCCCAGGAGGTTAGTATATCTATGTTCATCTGTGTTCCGGCAAGCTTGCGCCACCAGTGCACTAAGTTGAAAGAAAAATAGGAGACTTCTGTTATGGGGGATAGGGAACTCTATGCAGTTATAACAGGGGATATAGTTGGTTCATCAAAGCTTCAAGTCAATCAACGGAGCCACTTATTGTCAGTGCTTAAATCCTCATTTCAGCTCATCGGAGATATTCTACCCGGTGAAATATTGGCGCCTTTTGAAATACATCGGGGAGATAGTTTCCAGGGGGTGTTATCCAAACCAGAAGTTGCTCTCCGGGTAGTAATTATTATTCGGGCTAGTGTCCGCTACGGCCTTGAAATAAAACGGCGTCGCTATGCGTTGGACGCACGCATTGCCGTGGGAATTGGAACGATCGATTTTCTCCCTGCTGGCCGAGTAGCCGAGGGAGATGGTGAAGCATTCCGCCGCTCTGGGCCCATATTGGATAGGATGAGAGGGGACGAGCGCTTACTTATCCGCACTCCCTGGAGAGAAGTTGATGCTGAACTTGATGTAGAATGTGCTTTGCTTGATGCTCTTGTGAATAGGTGGTCAGCAGGACAGGCCCAAGCAATACTTGGTCAAATTCGGGGTTTAAGCCAAGAAAGGGCTGCTAAGGAATTTGGTATTTCCCAACCAGCGGTGCGCCAACGCTTAAAAAGCGCCGGAGGGTGGGCCATTGAGGAGTTGTGTCGTCGATATGAACACCTGATTTATAAGTGGATAAGACCAGGGGATAATAACAGTTCAATATAATGCCAGGGGCTTATATTAAGGCAATATAATGCCAGGGGCTTATAGTGATTAATCCAATTGGTCAAAACGATTTGTCCTTACTTCTCCGCTTAATTGTTGCTCACTTGATTGCCGATTTTTTATTTCAAATGGATTCCTGGGTGGAACATCGGTTCGAGAAGAAATGGACTTCTGGTTGGCTTTATGTGCATGGAGCGTTAGCTGGATCCCTCGCCTACATTTTCGCCGGTTTCTGGAGGGTGATTTGGCTACCAATGGTCATTTTTATTTCCCACATAGCTCTCGACGGTTTAAAGGCCAAAGTGGAAAACACTGCTAGATCTTTCCTTCTGGATCAATTGGGACATTTAATCGTTATCTTGGGCTCTTGGGCACTACTGGTGCAGGTTGATTTCGGAGAACTTCTGGACTCAATAGCATTGAATCTGAAATTCTGGGCTGTAGTTCTTTCCTTGATTGTAGTAATCTGGCCAGTGAGTGTGTGGATCAACAAGATTACCGAACCGTGGCGAAAGGAGATAGAAGATTTCTCTTCCCAAGGGTTGGAGAAAGCTGGACTGTGGATTGGACGATTAGAGCGTATCTTAATACTGATCTTTGTTATGCTTAAACGTTTTGAAGCAGTGGGGTTCCTGATCGCGGCGAAATCGATCTTTCGGTTTGGAGAAATCCGCTCCTCAGCCCAGCGAAAGGAGGCTGAGTACATATTAATAGGCACACTAATTAGTTTTCTAATAGCAGTTATTTTGGGGGTATTTACTAATTGGATTTTGCAGTCCTCATTGGCATTTGGAAAGTAGTGATTGATCCAACATCAGCTATCGGCGGATAAAATGGAAATCAGAGTGTCGGAATATGGATCTACCACCGGCGGAGCACCGCTTTGGGCTGAAAAGGAGCTGTTCAGTAAGAACATTTTTTCAATGTGCTATTAGGAAGCATTGACCTGCTCAGAAGTTGTTGACCAGTCTGAGATGGAGCTTAGCCTGGCCTAAGGCGGCTCCTCTTCCCCAACCCACATCCAACCCCACAACCCCTCGTTTGGAACCAAGGGAGAGGCCAAACCCATAACCCCACATCCTCCCCTCTCCTCCTAAAAAGCGGAAGTATCCATAGTCAAGGAAGGGATAGATGCGTGATAGCCTTCCCCAGAGGAATCTATACTCGAGATTCACCCAGGCCACGAACGATCCATGGGCGACTTCCTCATCGTATCCCCTGATTGACTTTCCTCCTCCCAAGCCAAATTGATCGCTTAAGGGGATGGAAGGTTGGTCTCCCCTTATTTGGGCAAGGTGGAGGCTTAAATTTAAGGCCTGATTGGGGAAAGAGAGGAGAGAGGATTCCAGATCTGATTCTATCCTTGTGTTCCACCCTTTGTGGGGAAAATCCTGGTCAGGGAGGTAATCCCTCCTCCAGCCATACTCCAAGGAGGTGCGATAAAGGATCCCCTTTCTGGGGTTGGGAGGGAAATCCCTGGTCTCTATAGAGACCAGGGTCCCCAGGCTATACCTATACATACTTGCCGAGGAGTCATCCCAGATCACCCTCTCCCACCCAGCCTTCCCCTGCCAGTTAATCCACTCCCCAATGGGGACGGTTGTGCTGAGAGAAGCGGAGAATTGGTTGAATTCTCCCCTTTTCTCCCTCTCCTTTAACTGCCCCCCTAAGCTTAAGGGAAGGTTAAGAAGGAAGGGTTCCCAATAGCCAAAACCTATCTGGGACTCCTTCCGGCTAAGTCTTTGCCATCTTAGCTCCGCCCTCCTGCCCGTTCCAGCGATGTTCCCCAGGGAGAGGTGGATCATCCCGTTTATCCCCCCTTTGGGGGATGAAGAGTAGCCGAGGAGGCCTTCTGCTTGGTTGTGTGCCCTCTCCTCTACCTGGAGGACGATCTCTCCCCTCTGCGGCTCGTCCAGGACCCTGAGCAGAGGCCTTCCCACCTTGAGAAATAATCCAGTCTTCTCCAACCTAGCCCTGGCCAGGGTAAGCCTCCTTTGAGCGAAATATTCCCCAGGGCTTATCCCGCTTATCCTTTTGATAAATGAGTCCTTCGTTTTGCTATTCCCCTCGACCCTGATCTTCTCTATCTTTACCCTGGGACCTTCCATTATGTGAAAACCGAGATTGATCTTATCCCCTTTCATCTCCCAATGGGAGAGGCCCACCTCGCAGAAGGGGAACCCCCGGTTTTCATAGAATTCGATGATCCTCTCCATATCCCTCCGCACCATCTCCTGGTTGAACCTCCCTCCTGGCCTGGTCTCTAACAGGGGGAAGAGGTCCTCTGAGGTGAAGGAATTCTGGCCATCAAATCCCACCTTATCCACGAGGGTGGGATTGCCTTCGTTAATAAACAGGATAAGGAGTCCATTGGCATCGATATTTACCTCCACCTTTGCTGAGAGGTAGCCCCTTTCCTTATACTCGGCAAGGACCCTCTCTATTCCCTTTTCTATCTCTTGGAGGCTATAGTCCCTGCCCCTTTGCCAGGGGAGTGCTTTTCTTATCTCCTTCTCACCGATGACCCTTTCCCCCTTTATCTCAATCCCCCTTAGCTTTATCCCATAGAGGGAAAGGGGGAGAAAAAGAGAAACGAAGAGAAGAAGGAAGAGACTTTTCGTGCATATTTTAGTCATATAGCCCGGTTTGTTTACAGATTTGGTAGTTTACTTTTTTTCGAGTAAGGGAGGCACCTTTTAGAGCGCGGATGGTGGGTTTAAAACAACGCCCTTACCTCCATCCTTCCCCTGCGCCTCCATCCCCAGAGGGGATCGGATTTGGCCTGGTAGTTTAGCTCAGCGGTGAGCAGGCTACTGAGCTTGTAGCTGAGGGCAACGGACCAGCCTATGGTATCCCCTGGTTTTTCCCCTTCAACCATTGCCCAACTTAGGGGTACCCCCTTTGGTGATTGGACCACCCTATTCCAGCCAACCCCTAATTCTACCTTTCCCTTCTCTAAGAAGGACTTGACCGCCTTTGGAGCCAGGGAGAAGAGCTCCGCCCTCACCCCGGATGTAAAGTTTTTATCCCATTCATACCCCCCACTTAGGGAGAGGGTGAATCCTTGATTTAGCCGGAAGGAATTCCCTAACCCGAACTGATAGAGGATAATGTCATACTGGCTAAGGCCGCCAACTGCCCTCCTCCTTATGCCCCTGGAGAGGTTCAAATTGAGGCTCAAATCTGGGGTGAGATTATAGAGTAGGGATATGCCTTTCTTGTTTTCGGTCTCTTCTTCCACCCCCTGCCCAAATCTCCCCTCCTTGAGCTTGTTCAGGGAATACTTCAGGGTAAGAAACCCCCGCGGGGAGTAGGGAAAAAGCTCCAGCTCTTCCAATAGGGATAGTTGTCCATATTCTCCTTTAAGCCTAAGGGAAGGAAGAACTTCCCCCTTCTCCTTCCTTTCCTCCTCCCACCTTATTTGGGTCTGGGACCTAAGGAAGGTTTTTGGTTCGGCAGTCAAGGTTAGATCCCCATCTAAGCGAGAGGAGGGATGTTCCCCCCCAGCCTCCTCTGTGACCATAACGTAGTTGCCCTCCTCATCTGGTATCCAGTCATCTCCTTCCTTTCGGAAGTCCCCCTCCCCTTCCCCAACTTTGAGATAGGTCCTTAATAGGTTAGAGGAGTATATCCTGTTGGCCTGATAGCGAAACTCCCCTGCCCATCCCTCTCGGTGATATCCCAGCTCCAGCCTGGCTAAATCCTGGCGAGCCTCTTGACCTGGACCTATTCGCCGGGAGTAACTTAAGCTTCCTCGCCAATTTCTCCATTCTTCAATCTTTACCTGGGTGTGGAGGATGCGGGAGACTCCTTTGGGCTCATCGGGATACTGAGGGCTATGAACTGCCCTTATTAGAAGGTCAGAGGAGATGAGAAGGGATCTCCAGCCCTTATAGCAGAGGGACGCACTTCTCTCCTCAATACGAAAATCAGTTTCCCCCCTTTCCCCCTTCCTTCTTAGGTATCCCAACCCTACAGATGTCTTCCCCAGGGAGATGTTGCCCTTTGCCTCGTCTTTGATCAACTCCCCCCTCTGGAGAGCGGTGGGAGCAGAGGTTTTGGTGAGTTGCCGGCTGTACCTAAGCTGAAGGATTTTAAACCCCTGAAACCTCCCTCCATATCTTCTTCTCCAGGAGCCCAACCCCTCCTTAGTCTCCAGCCACCCCCTTTCTGAGCTAATCGTTAAACCACGCAGGGGGGAGAAATAGCCAGATAGCTCCCAAGCTCTAAGGAGTTGGTCTAAGGGGGTGGGGTCAAGCCCCCACTCCCCTCTATAATCTTTTTCCTCATCCCCTCTCAGGGGGGAGAAGTTGGGTTGGCGGTCTTCATAGCTTCCCTTTATACCCAAACTGGGGAGGGTTTTTCCCAGGAATCGGTTAAGTTTTAGCTTACCGAAGAGAATCGTTGCTCTACCCAAGTTGTCCCCGTCGTCATAAGGGGAGAAGAGGTTGCGGTCTTCCTGGCTGAGGGCCACTTCCCCCCCAAACCTTATTGTGGAGTCAGGCTGAGCCTCAAACCCGCAGTTGGAGAGGAGATGGGATTGGGGAAGGGGGAGGAAGACGCGGGGGGAATAGTTTCCTCCACCTGGATAAACATAACGATAGTTCCCCTCCTCAGTCTTGATATAACTTCCCTTCCCCTCTCCCACCCAAGAGAAGTTGACCTGATATGATCCGGAATCGGGTCCCACCCAAAGGAAGTAAGGATTGCCCAGGGAGTCAACGGCCTGGATATACTCCCCCTCTCCCTTTCCCATGAATTTTGCTCCATCAACCCAGGCGGAGTCGGGCTTATCTCCTACCCTCCGCAAAACCTCCTTTTCCCTTTCCCCCAAGGGGAAGCTCAAGGGGTCCTCCCCATCGTCTGATTCCCGGTAAAGGGAGGAAAAGAACCTCAGCCTCCCCTCCCAGAGGTTCCATCTGCCTTGGCCGATGTAGAAGCTCCTCTGGTAGTCCTTGAGGGTGTATTGAAATTCTACCACGATCACCGATTGGGAGGTGATCACCCTCTTAGGGGTGAAGCTGAGGGTTGCCTCCTGATAGTCTATGGTGTACCCTTCCCCCCTTTCCAGGGGGATTCCATCCAACCAAACCCTATCCGTTCCGGCTAAGATGGAGATCCTTCCCTCCCCCCATCTCCCAGTTAACCGGTAAGGGCCCTGTTTTCCTTCCTCCCCGAGAAAACGGTTAGTCATAAACTTCCCCCTGGATAGGGCTCCGGCCAGAATGAAATGACTGGAGGCTAAGTTGCCATCTACCCTCACCCCCCTTAGCTTCCTTCCTGGAGGGGAGTACTTCCCTTCCCCGGGGGCGAGGTTGAAGTCACCCAGGGAGGCAGAGAGTTTTGGTCCCCGCACCTCTATCATTAGTCGATCCAGCGCACTCAGGTTCTGGGTTGTCCCTGATGCTTGGAGGGGAACGTTTTCATCGGTAAGATTGGCCAACAAGCTAATTTCAGGGGTAAGCTTTCCAGTGATGTTTAACCTAAGGGATTGGTTGAAGGTGAGGTCCTTATTCGTTCCTAAATTTAACTCGAAGGACTTACTCCCCCTTATCTGGAGGGAGAGGGGTGAGGGGAGGGGTGGTTCCTTTATAGTCTTGTTCCCCCGCAGCGAGGTGAAATCACTCCTTACCAACTCCCTGTGGGAATAGAGGGGCTTTAGATCGATAGGCAGCCTCTCATATTCTACCCGGATAGTTTCTCCTCTCAGCACGGGGTCGAAGAACCTGACCTCCCCTCTCCCGTAGTCGATGGAGTAATCCTTTCCCCTTTCCCTCAGCTCTCCACCCACCCAAACCCTTTCCGCCCCTCGCAGGAGGAATCCATCGGGAAGCCTATAAGGCCCCTTGCTTCCATCTCCCTCAAGTAGGATCGACCTTTGCCTCAGGGAAAATGTTCGCATATAATAGGTTTGGGCCTTTACCGAGGATGCAGGGATGATGAAGAGGAGTAGGATGAGGACTGACCTGTTCAATTTTCGACCTATAGACCGATCTTGTATTTAGCCACCTTCGCCTCAGATTGGTCCACAACCCAGAGCGCCCTTATCACCGAAGAGATCTCCAATTTCCCGGGGGAAAAGGTAAGGGGAAACCTCTCAATAGACCCCCTATGGGAGAAAAGGAAGATGGAGTGGTGAGATCGATCGGCTACCCATATACCGTTATCCTCATCTATGGCTACCCCCACTGGCTCAGCCAGGGTTCCCTCTCCCATAGTTCCGATGAGCGTGCCGAAGCGGTCGAAGGCCAATAACCTCCCGGTCCCATCTGTAACCCAGATCTGGGAGCCGGGCCCAATGGCCACGTCTGTCGGTTTCAGGAGGACGTGGGGGGTAGAGTGAAACTGCTTGAATTCCCCATTTGAGGAGAGGAGGAAGAGACCATCTTGGTGGGAGTCTATAACGAATATCCTGCCACTTCCATCTAAGGCTAAACCGGAGGGAAAGCTCAAACGGGGGTTTTCGGTAGGCTCCCCTCCCAAAGAGAAGAGAAACCCCAGGTCCTTGTCCAGCGCCTGAACTTCTAAGTGGAGATCATCAAGGACATAGAGCTTTAAATCCCAACCAAAGGAGAGATCAACCGGGTGGAAGAGCTTCTCCTCCCCCCAACCCTCTGTCTCCCCGATGAGCACCCCTTCCGGGTTGAATTTCTTTATCCGATAATCTCCTCCGTCGGCGACATATAGGTTTCCCCAAGGATCTGTGGTCAACCCCAAGGGGCGCTTTAGGTGTTCCTCCCCGATAAAGCCAAGAAATTCCCATCCCACCTGAGCACCTGGCCGCGGTGGGGGACCCACCCTTAGGTTTGTCCCCGCACAGCCGAAGAGGAGAAGAACACCAAACAGGCTTGATTTTAAGAGTTTGCTAAGCATTGTCTCCCTTTTGTCCGCCGACTGCCGTTTAGCCTACGGCCATCGTAGCCACTGGTTTTCAAAGCGGTGGACAAGTTTTCGTTTTGCTTTTCTCTCCCCAGTTGATTAACAAGGGGAACATCAGCAAATCAGCGGATCAGAACCATCCTCTTTGAAGTCCTGGTAGACAACCCCTTTGAATCCGTCTGAGGTTCGCGCCATCCTCCGCCCATTGTTATAGGCGGTAGCCAATGGACTTGAGGAAGTGGCGATTTGAACCTGGGCAGAGCTTTTCGCCAGGAGACTAAAGGCTAAAAGCATTAGTGCTATGACCGCCACTTTTATATTTCTCTTTCCCATTTTACCCCCCTTTCTTGGTTTGCTTTATCTGCCTTCCCTTTCTTATCCCCCCTCGGGCTTTAAGCTTTGGAGGACTTTAGTGTCATGATTGACCAGGTCCTTATTTTTTGAATTCCCATCTGAGGCATCAAGTTTTTTTCTATAAAATGGAGAACCTAATGCACATCCTCTTTATTGCCCAGCTATGATTTTTGCTGGTTTCTGCGTAGGTGGTATAGATCCATTTTTTGATCAAGGGAAGGATGTAGGAGGTTATCCTTTGAATATAGCCAACTATAAGTGGCATATCACATTCAATTGATATTTGCCCTTTTTCTTTGATAGTTTGCTCTAATGAAGAGATTTCCTTGAGATCAGGCTCTTTTTGTCCTGCTGAAAGCGTGTGGTTAGGTTCCTTCAGCAGTGCGCGCTTTACATTTTCGGATGTTATCTTACTTCTTAAGGCAATGTACAAAAATAAGATGCAAGGTGTCCGCCTCTTTTGATTGTGGTATCGAACCCCCTCAAGTCGGTGAATGACAATTGGCAAGGGTGGTTACCGGATAATTGGCCGAGTTTTTGAGAAAATCCCCATTTTCGTAGGATATATATGTGTTCCCCGATCAGATAGCCATAGCTAACCAGAGGAGTTCATTTGGGGGGAACCGATTTATTTCGGTCAGTAGTCTTCTCTCTTCTCTGAGGAATTGATTCCACTCCTCGCTCCGATGCAGACTACTCCAGATGTTGTCAAACCCTCCTGGTATGCCCTTATGAGGAAGATTGACTTAAGGACAGTTTCGGTTTCAAACAATTCCCTGAATATTTTTACGGCCATCGTTCTCCCTGGGTGGAGCAGAGGAAATTGAGAATTATGAATGGAGAATTAAGAATTACAGAGATCACGGTAAATCGTTATTTTTCTCAACTTAAAGTGTGTACCCTGTGGAAGCCGTCAGCTTTCGTTCTTTAAGATTATTGATTTTGCACTGAGCAACCTTTTGCTCGCTGTGGATGTTATCATCCACAGCGCTCGTCTATAATAACTCACGAAAGTTACTGAATTTCAAGAACTTGTCTTCTACTTTCCTTGTGGATGATAACATCCACAAGGAGCCCCCGAGGCGGGAATTATTTTTAAATTAAATGACAGTTTTAATTCTAAAAATTTAAGAGATTTGATTGCCTTTTTGCACACATTTATTTGAGAAATCTATGTATTCTAATTTCAACTACTTAGGCACGGTTTAATGGATTTGCCGTGATCTCTGAATTAGGTTGATTTTGAGTTTTTTCCTGGAGTTCCATTCTTAATTCTCCATTTTTCATTTTCCCTACAAAGGGAGGGCCAATATTTTCTTTGCACTTCCTTTATCTCTTCCACTCTTTTCTTCACCTCTTTATTCTCACTTACCGCGCCTTGTTTTGTCTCTATCCTATTTGATAAAAGTGAATTGAAGACAGATAAGGCAGATTCTGCGATAGCCTCCAGATTGTATCCTCCCTCTAAAGCCATCACAATTCTCCCCTTGCCGTTTTTTTCCGCTATCTTTTTATCACATCCGTGAATAATCCGAAACCAGAAGATGAGACTTTCATTGCCGCCAAGGGGTCAGCGAGATGTGCATCAAATCCCAGGGACACAAGCACGAACTCTGGTTTAAAATCCATAGCTATGGGGAGGAGGATGTTATGCAGCGCACCCAGATAGCCAGCGTCATCGGTTCCGGCTGGAAAGGGTACATTTACTGTAAAACCCTCTCCTTTGCCTTTGCCCACCTCATCTATCCATCCCGTGCCCGGATAATGAGGATATTGATGAATGGAGAAATAGAGCACTGTGGGGTCCTCAAAGAATATATCCTGGGTGCCGTTGCCGTGATGCACATCCAGATCAACAATTAAAATGTGGTTAAGGTTATAGTTTCTCTTCAAATGCTCAGCGGCTATGGCGACGTTGTTGAATATGCAGAAACCCATACCCCTATCCCGGGTAGCGTGGTGGCCTGGTGGTCTTATCAATGCAAAGATTTGCTTCAGGTTATTAGCCATTACTTCATCAACCGCTTTTATTACTCCACCAGCCGAGAGCAATGCTATTTCGTAAGTATCACTGCACAACGGCGTGTCCGGGTCGAGCATTCCTCCCCCTCCGTGGCAGAGAGCCTCTACCTTCTTTATATATCCATCCGTATGGACATAAGCTATCTGCTCTGTGGAAGCCCTTCCAGGGGTTATCCCCTTTGTTCTTTCGGTAATCCCAGCTTCCGCCAGCTTCCTCATAAGGCTAATCAACCGTTCTGCTCTCTCTGGGTGATAACCAGTGTTGTGCCTTAAGTAATCTTCGTGATAGACGATTCCGGTGTTCATCTCTATAGTGTCTCCAGGAAAAGAATTGAGAATTAAGAATGAAGAATTAAGAATTGGGTTGTTTTGAAGTTTTCACTATAGAGGTCAAGATACTTATCAGCTCTTCTGAATCTTTCAGGAGAGGCGTAACCTGTTCTGCAGGGGTCAATTCTGAGTCCCTAATGAGTCTTAGCCAGTAATTGCTTTCCCTTGCTTCCTTCAAAGCGGTGGTCATTTTATAGGTAAAGTCATCCTTACTAAAGGCGCCTATAGCCTCCTCAACATTTGCGCCGACAGATGTGCCAGAGTCAAGGAGTTGTCCCCCGACTCTGTAACCAACCACGCCTTTAGGCAGTTTCATCACAAACCTAATGATCTTCAGCGCAAACTCATATGATTTTTGTTTGATAACATTTTCCTTCATTGGCATTTCATTTTTAATTCTCCATTCTCAATTCTTAATTTCCCGCTGCAAGCGGGACCGCTTCAATCCTTGTTTTAAGGGAAGGAAAATTGAGAATTAAGAATGAAGAATTAAGAATTGGGTTGTTTTGAAGTTTTCACTA
>JAOZPP010000003.1 GCA_029932675.1 bacterium | reverse complement strand
CATCTGAGGCATCCTCCCAGCTTTCTCCACCATCCGTGGAATGATAAGCGATTCCATATGCCCAGTCATCTCCTCCCCAATCATCATATCCCACAGCCCAGCCATTGAGAGAGTCGGCAAAGCAAATATCTAGGAGATGCCTCCAGCTTTCCCCACTCATCTGAGTCATCCAGGTATTTCCTCCATCTGTGGTATGGATGATTGTCTCATAGTCCCCGACTGCCCAGCCATTGCAGGTGTCCTTGAAGGTTATGCCCACGAGAGCACTGTTCGTTCCACTCTCCTGTTTCTCCCAGTACTTCCCCCCGTCTTTGGTTTTAAGGATTGTGCCTCCTTGCCCTGCTATCCAACCCCTTAGTGAATCCACAAAGCATAGCCCATTTAGATCAGCCCGCATTCCACAATTCTGAATCTCCCAAGTTAACCCGCCATCTTTGGTGTGAACAATGGTCCCACACTTTCCTATTGCCCAGCCATTTTGAGCATCAACAAATTTCACTCTCCCTAAAAGGTTGCTCTGGTTCTGGCAGATCCATCCTCCACCCAGAACCCTGCCCCCCGGCAAAAGAAACAAAACCGCCATCCACAAAAATATCTTTCTCATCTTCCTACCCTCCAGTATAGAGGTTCTTTGAGTCTGCTCAGTTCGTTGAGTCAATTATTCCTCACCCCGTGCTGTCAGGGCTCTGCCCTGACAGTCTCTTCCTTGTAGGGGTCGGATTCATCCAACCCACACCCTTTATGGGCTCGATAAATCGAACCCCAACATTATGCATTCCCTGAAATACGAGCACGATCCACGATCTACGAGCTACGATAGACGAACAACGATCTACGGCCCCTTGTTTGCCATTCGGTTATCAGTATTTGCCCCTCGCCAATTTTCATTTTCTCTAAAATCCTACTCCTCCCCCTGTTCTCAAGTCAAGTGGTTTCTACCAGTCACTGGGGTCCCTGCTTTCATCCTCCCTCCCTTTTCTTAACTCCTCCTCCAACGCCTCCAGAATCCTCTGCCACACCCCCTTCTTCTTCGGTGGCTTCTCCTGATGAAGCTCTAAACTCATCCTCACCCTCGGCTTTTTCTCACTCGATTCCATAAGGTTAACTCCTCCCCCTTCACTGAGCCGTCAGATTCCCGAATCTGACGGCAAGTGTGGTAACTCCTGTTGAGGTAGGCTGTGACAGGAATCACAGCACTCCAAAGGCAGGTGGCAGAATCGGGGTTCTGCCACCTCATTTATGCTCGGAGAGGCAGGCAGGGAGGAGCCTACGGGCATCTCCGCTATGTTTGGTGGCAGAATCAAGGGTTCGGCCACCTCATTGTTCCCTAATGCTGTCTCCAACCACCAAAGAAGGCAGCACCGGCTTCCCCTGCCCGCCAAGCCACGGACAAGCGGAGACACTAATAGTTATAGCAAATCCTATGCCAATCAGATCATCCAAAGGAAGATTTTAAGTCGTTGCTATTTTTTGAGTTATCCATGCTGATAGACTTCTCTATTTTGGGAATTCCGCAGAATTCGTGGATTATCACGACCATAAAAGGGCCTAATCGGCGATGATGCTTTTGTATCTTGGTATTTATAAACTCGTGAAAACATACGATTAATCGTGGAGAATTACGTTAAATTTAACCTTATGGTCCAATCCCAGGGAATAAAAAAACCACTTGAGTCTTCTCAAGTGGTTAGTATCTGCACTCTTTTCTAAGGGAGTTTAATTGTCCATTACCCCCTCTATCTTATATTTCTTCATTTTGCTCCGTAGTGTAGCTTCATGTATCCCTAATATCTGAGCTGCTCTCGTTTTTATCCCCTTGGTTCGCTTCAGTGCATCACAAATGGCCTCCTTCTCTATAGAGGCGAGCTTCCCGGGAAGGGTGCAGGAGCCTCCTGGTGGAAAGGATTTCAGGAGTGCATTTGGCAATAGCTCTGAACCAATCTCCTCTCCATCCCTGGCCGCTATTACCATCACTTCAATCACATGCTCCAACTCCCTTATGTTACCCGGCCAGTCATACTCCATCAGTGCCCGCAAAACCTCAGGAGCCATCCCCTGAATTTTCTTCTCATGCTTATCCCCATAGAGCTTTAGGAAATGTTGAGCCAAAAGGGGTATGTCCTCCTCCCTCTCCCTCAACGGCGGTAGCTCCACACTGAACATATTCAACCTGTAGTAGAGATCCTTCCGAAACCTCCCCCTATCCACCTCTGCCTTCAAATCCCTGTTGGTGGCCGCTATCACCCTGGTGTCCACCTTTATGGTCTCGTTTCCCCCTAACCTCTCCAGTTCGTTGGTATCTAAAAACCTCAATAGCTTCACCTGAGTGGATTCTGGCAGTTCCCCTATCTCGTTGAGGAAGAGGGTCCCTCCTGCCGCAAGCTCCAGCCGCCCCAACTTGCGAGAGATAGCCCCGGTAAAAGCACCCCTTTCATGACCAAACAGCTCTGACTCTACCAGCTCTTTGGGCATTGGCCCACAATGTATCTCCACAAAGCTCTTATCTCCCCTGTGACTCCCCTGGTGGATTTTCCTAGCCAGGAAGTCTTTGCCCGTTCCTGTTTCCCCCATTAAGAGGATAGTTGCATCAGTGTTCTTGGCTAACTCAATTACTTCCATTACCCTCAGCATCTTAGGGCTGTGAGTGATTATCTTCGATCCCCTCTTTAGGGAGACCAACTCTTCCTCCAACTCCCTCTGCCTCTGCTCCGAGATAGCCTTTTCAGCTAAGTGCGAAAGGGTATAGAACAGGTCATATTCCTTCTCCAAGAAGGGTTCCCTCTCCCTCAGCCGAGCCAAATAGAGATAACCTCCTGCCTCACCATTGCCCCCGCTGGTAAAGGAGGTGATCATTACGCTACCTGCCCCCAAAGAGGAGAAGCGATCATCAAGCGCTGTGTCATAAAGGATAAAGGGCTCACCTGCTTGGAAACCATTTTCATCGCTTAAAAGGGAGAGAACCTTACTCGCCTCCTCTTGGGCAAGGTTGTGAGTCCTCCCTATTACCATCTCACCTCTGCTTCGATAGGCAATAAACCCCTGGTCTGCCTCGAGCTCCCTGACTAACCCCTCAAAGATATCCCCTACCCCCGGCGAGGCCAGACCCTTCAGAACCTTATACTTTTCAGTTGTAGGTTGGATTAGCTTCCTGTTAAGCTCAACCTTTAGGCTCTCCACTTCCTTGAGCTTCTCACCTTCCCCCTTAGCTCGCAGTATCTTTTCCGCTTCCCTTAGATATTCAACGGCCACCTTGCAGGATGGCTCTGCCTTAGCAATCTGGAGCAAAGCCAGGGCCTGGTAGAACTCTGCCCCTTGGATTTGGGCAAAGAGCCTCTGGGCTTCCTGCAAGAGCTCAAGCTCACCCCTTAGCTCCCCCTGAGCTAATAGGGTATGGGCCAGTTCAAACCTGTCCCCTATGGAGCGTAAAATAGAGATAGCTTTAGCAAACTCCTCCTGGGATCTATCCCTTAACCCCTTTAAATGATACGCCACAGCTAAGGCCCGATGACAACAGCCTTGCTCAAATCTGTCCCCCAGCTTGGTGGAGACCTCCAGAGCCCTTTGGCCATATTTAACCGCCTTATCAAACTCCTTGATAGCTACATACAAATCAGCCAGCTTGCGAGAAACCTCTGAGACGATGTCCCCCTCAGGGGATATCCGCTCCCCTATTTTTAAGGCTTTCAGATAGCTCTTCTCGGCTTTGGCATACTCCTTTCGCTCAAAGTATAACTGGCCTTCACTCTCCAGGCTCATCGCCAACTGACGGGAAAGGGTATGTCCCTCACTCACCTCCCTTGCCTTCTGGATAAGCCCAGAGGCCTCAGACCACCTCCGCTCCCTCAGGTATAACCTCGACAGGCTAATCCAACTATGGGTTAAGAGAAGTAAATCCCCTAATTCCTCCTTGATCTTAATGCTCTCCTTGAGGGCTTTTTCCGCAGCATTATGTTCTCCAAGAAGTATGGATACAGTCGCCAGGTTGGTGAGGCAAAGGGCCATCCCCCGCCGGTTGCCTGATTCCTGGTTTATTTGATAAGCGTATTTTAACCTCTTCTTGGCAGATAACCAATCGGAAGCAGCGAAATCAATCAATGTTAGCCCATTTACTGCATCTAATTTCCCCTGTTCGTCCCCAATTGTGCGATATGTGCTCAGAGAATCCTCGAAAAACATCCGGGATTTGTCGATTTTTCCAAGATAAAAATAGGCTCGCCCCAGACACCACTGGGCTTTTCCCCTTAACCTATGCTCGGCAGTATCCCTTAGTAAGTCCAGGGCTCGGAGCCCATAGCTCTCCGTCTCCTTATACTTGCCTAACTCTACTTTGACCTGAGCCGCCTGTATGTAGACCCTGGCTACCTCAATCTGGCTGTGGGAAGAAGATAGAGCCTTTAAAACCATCTCAACCTTCTCCTCAGCCAATTCCAAGTCCCCACCCGGAAGAAGCAGCTTATCTATCTCCTCAATCGAATCCTTTAACCCTCCCATTTTTCTTACCCGTTGCTTTGTCATCTCCGGCCCTTAGTGGAGGAGTATTCTCAGAAAGAGGGAAATTTTAAGGAGCCAACTCCGGAGGTTTCTCTCTGTAGGAGAGTTCTTTGGTTTGTTGCTCTCCTGAAATTGGATGGTTGTCCCTGCGGATTGCTGGGGAGTCTTTTGATTTTCGGCTGGATTCTGAATAGTCGAAGAGCCAGAATTGTGGTTGGACCCCTTGGGGTTATGGTAATAAAAATCCCATGGCCAGGCGGCCATAAGCATAGGTCTCTCCTCCCCAGTGTTAGCAGAGACCCTCTTCATCAGCAGAAAACTATTTGTAGAAAGAAGAAAGGCTATGATCAACAAGATAATACCGAATTTTTTCATTATCCCTCACCTCACAGGGCAAATATCTACCAGCAAATCTATGTCCAAATATAACATTAACACCATTTGCTGTCAAGGACTTTTTGGTTGATGACCCCACATAGTAACCACCCTATACCGATTCCTTCTCCTATAACCAAGCGGAAGAGGTGGATCAGCGTTTCCGGAAGGAAGGTTGAAGGCCAGAGGGTATACAAAAATCGCTTGCTTTTTGGGAACTGAGATGGTAAATTTAGAAAAGATGAGGGTTCCCATTGAAGAGGTGGAGCATATTGCCAGGTTGGCGAAGTTGCAGCTCACTGAGCAGGAGAAGGAGAGATACTCCGTCCAGCTCGGGCAAATCCTGGAGTATATGGAGCAGTTAAGCAAGCTTAACTTGAAGGATGTTCCACCCACATCTCATATCCTTCCTTTAAAGAATGTGTTTAGGGAGGATGTGGTAAAGGAATCCCTTCCTCAAGAGGAGGCTCTCCGGAATGCCCCCCAAAAGGAGGGGGGTTACTTTAAAGTTCCTAAAGCACTGGGTTGAGTAAGGATCAGCTCCTCTTTGGATACGGTGGTAAGGTATCACCGTATTTTTTTATAAGGGCTCACAACCCCTTGGAAATTAGGTGGATTCGAGTCATAGATGGCCCGGAGCCAGAAACTTTTTTGTTGACATTTGAGCTCAATGGGTATAGGATAATTGAATGAAGGTCTTAGCGGTAATTCCTGCCCGTTACTCCTCTTTTAGGTTTCCCGGAAAGGTTTTAGCCCCGATCAGGGGCAAACCGATGATTCAATGGGTCTGGGAGAGGGTAAAGCAAGCCTCTGTTGGGGAAGTAATAATTGCCACAGACGACAGAAGGATTGAGGAAGTAGCCGAGAGGTTTGGAGCCAAGGTGGTGCTCACCTCCTCGGAGTGTCAGAGCGGCACAGACAGGGTAGCAGAGGTGGCCCAAGAGCAAGAGGCTCCACTGGTGGTAAACATCCAAGGCGACGAACCCCTCATCCCCCCGCAGGCCATCAAGGATGTTATTGCTCCATTTTTTTCTCACCCCCAGCTTCAGATGTCCACCTTAGCCTCTCCGATTAAGACCACTTCAGAGCTACACAACCCGGATGTGGTAAAGGTAATTGTAGATAGGGAGGGCTTTGCCCTCTACTTCTCCAGATACCCCATCCCTTACTCCAGGGATGGTGACGGGGCTATTGGCATCCTAAGGTTGAAACACATTGGGGTTTACGGCTACCGCAAGGACTTTCTTCTCCACTTCTCCGCCCTAAAACCTTCCCCCCTGGAAAGGGCAGAAGGGCTGGAACAGCTTAGAGCCTTAGAGAACGGATACCGGATTAAGGTGGTAGTGGGAGACTATTCCACGATAAATGTGGACCATCCGCAAGATCTACGGAAAGTTGAGGAGAGGTTGTCCTCAGTATGAAGAGGGTTAAATATATCTTCGTCACTGGAGGTGTGGTCTCCTCCTTGGGCAAGGGGTTGGCCTCAGCTTCTCTGGGAAAGCTCCTTCAGGCCAGGGGTCTCAAGGTGAATATGATTAAGTTTGATCCCTACATTAATGTAGACCCAGGAACGATGAGTCCCTTCCAGCATGGGGAGGTCTTCGTCACCGAAGATGGGGCGGAAACGGACCTCGACCTCGGCCATTATGAGAGGTTTTTGGATCAAAATATGGGGCGCCAGAACAATGTCACCGCTGGCCAGATCTATGATTCGGTCATTGCTAAGGAGCGACGAGGAGATTATTTAGGGGGGACTGTTCAGGTTATCCCCCATATCACCGACGAAATTAAAGGGAGGATAAAAAAGTTAGGAAGGGTGAATGGAAGGGCTGATGTGGTCATTGCGGAGATAGGGGGAACTGTTGGCGATATCGAAAGCCTCCCCTTCTTAGAGGCCATAAGGCAGATGGGGCTGGAGGAGGGGCGAGAAGCGGTGGTCTATGTTCACCTCACCCTTGTCCCTTATATAAAGGCGGCTAAGGAGGTGAAGACTAAACCTACCCAGCATTCGGTAAAGGAGCTGAGGGAGATTGGTATTCAGCCCGATATACTCCTCTGCCGCACGGAGAGGAAGTTAACCAAGGCCTTAAGGGATAAGATCGCCCTCTTCTGTAATGTCACCCCACATTCGGTTATAGAGGCCAAAGATGTTGACTCAGTCTACGAGGTTCCCCTGATGTTCCATCGCGAGGGCTTAGATGATCTCATCTTGGCACAACTGGGGCTGAGAGGGAGGCAACCAGATCTCTCCCAATGGGAGGAGATGGTAGAGAGGATAATGCACCCACCCAGGAGGGTAAAGATTGTAGTCTGTGGAAAGTATGTCAACCTCTGGGATGCCTACAAGAGCATAAATGAGGCTTTCGTCCACGCCGGGGTGGAGAACGATGTAGGGGTTGAAGTAAAGTGGGTTGATTCTGAGGAACTCTTAGAAAAGGGGGCTAAACACTTCCTGCGGGATGCCGATGGGGTTCTGGTCCCTGGAGGGTTTGGGGAAAGGGGAATCGAGGGGAAGTTAGAGGCGATAAGGTGGGTGAGGGAGAAGAAGATCCCCTTTTTGGGCATCTGCTTGGGGATGCAATGCGCGGTGATTGAGTTCGCCCGCAATGTCTGTGGACTTCTGGCGGCCAATAGCGTGGAATTCGACTCCGAGACCCCTCATCCAGTGATCCACCTAATGCCAGATCAACAGCGGATAAGGGCAAAGGGGGGGACGATGAGGTTGGGGGCCTATCCTTGTATTCTCACCAAGGGTAGCCTGGTTCATAAAGCATATGGCGAACTGCAGATCAGTGAGAGGCATAGGCACAGGTATGAGTTCAACAACGAGTATCGGGAATGCCTCTCCGAATGTGGCTTGAGGGTTAGTGGCCTCTCCCCAGACGGGAAGTTGGTAGAGATAATAGAGCTGGAGGGGCATCCTTGGTTTGTGGCCGGACAGTTCCATCCTGAGCTTAAATCCAGGCCGACAAGGGCACATCCCCTCTTCCGGGAGTTCGTTAGGGCAGCCGTGGCCAGAAGGTATGGCCCCGGCGCGGCTTAGGATGGAGAATGAAAATAAGTATCAACCGGAGGGGAAGTGATGCGGAAGCCTATACTTGGGTTCTGCTTCATTTCTATTTCCCCTTCGGCTCATATGCCAGGGGAGAGGAGAACCCCTTGAGCGACCTGGATATAGCAGTGTTTTTTAAGGATCAGGTGAGGTTAGCTGAAAAGCTAAAGCTCTCCCGCTTGGTGGCCGAGGCCTTGAAGGATAAAAAGGTGGATGTGGTAACCCTAAACGATAAACCTGTAACCTTTCAATTTGAGGTCCTCTCCACAGGCTCTCTCATCTACGATCCACACCCCGAGGAGGAGATCGAATTTCGCTGGTCGGTCATCAGGAGGTATCTGGACATCAAACCAAGCCTTGATCTCTTCTGGAAGCTGTTTGACCATTACTTAAAGGAGGAGTACCTGGTTGAAGGAAAATAGGGTTCTCCAGGAAAGGATAGCCTTGGTTGAGGCGAACCTGAGCAAATTGGCGAGGTTGGCTAAACTAAGGATGGAGGATTTCCTCTCCGATTTCACTAAAGTTGCTGCAGCAAAGCACCTTTTTCAGATCTCCGTTGAGACCTTCCTTGATTGTGCTTACCATCTCATTGCTCAGAGGGGGTGGCCTCCGCCTGGATCAAGGAGGGGAGTGATCGAAAAGCTGTTTCAGGAGGGTCTAATTGGGGGGCAAGGTATGGAGAGACATGGTGAGTTGATTGATTTACGGAACCGTACCGTCCACCTCTATTTGGGCATCACCGATGAGGAGGTCCATGAAATCTTGCAGGATAGGCTAAGAGACATTAAGCTTTTTATCGAGGATCTTTTGAGGATTGAAGGAACAGCAAGGAACAACAGAGGCTCTTTATGAAGGAGGTAAAGGTAAAGGACTTCTTCATCGGTCCTGGTAGGCCCCTGGCCTTGATCGCCGGTCCCTGTGTGATAGAGTCGGAAGGGATGGTACTGGAAACTGCGGATGAGCTCAAAGAGATCGCCCAAAGGGTGAATATGCCCTTTATCTTCAAGTCTTCCTACTCCAAGGCCAACCGTTTGAGCATCAGCTCCTTCGTTGGACCGGGCCTAAAGGAAGGGTTAAGGGTCCTGGCGAAGGTAAAGGAGGAATTCGGAATCCCTGTCCTCACCGATGTGCACTGTACTACCGAGGTGGAGGCCGTTGCCCAGGTGGCTGATATCATCCAAATCCCGGCCTTTCTCTGCCGGCAGACCAAGCTTCTCCTTCAGGCTGCCCGCTCTGGGCTGCCCCTGAACATAAAGAAGGGCCAGTTTATGGCCCCCCAAGATATGGGATATATAGCCGCAAAGGCGGAATCAACGGGAAACGGAGGGATACTCCTCACCGAGCGAGGGACCTTTTTCGGCTACGGCAACTTAGTGGTGGATATGAGATCTTTGACTATTATGGCCAAACTGGGCTACCCGGTAGTATTTGATGCCACCCACAGCGTTCAACTCCCCGGGGGAGAAAAGGGAAAGTCAGGAGGCCAAAGGGAATTTGTTCCCATCCTTTTGCGGGCAGCCGTTGCTGCTGGCTGTCAGGCCATCTACCTGGAGGTCCATCCCCAACCCGAGGAGGCCCTCAGCGACTCAGCCTCCCAATGGCCCCTCAGCAAGTTAGAGAAGCTCCTCTGCCAGATTAAGGAGTTGGAAGCCACCCGGGGGAGATGGGATGAGGTCCTCTAACCTCTTTCCCATACTGAAGAGGATAAAGCTCCTCTTCTTAGATGTGGATGGGGTGCTTACCGACGGAGGGATATGGGTTGATGAAGGGGGGAGGGAGTATGCCCGGTTTGATATCCAGGACGGGAAGGGGATCTTGAGAGCCCAGGAGGCGGGCCTTATCGTTGCTTTCGTCACGGCAAAGCAGTTGGAAGCCACTAAGCGGAGGGCAGAGGCATTGGGAGTGAAGGATGTCTGGCTGGGGGTTAAAGATAAGGCAAAGGTATTTGAAACCTTGAGGGAAAGGTATGGTTTAAATAGTGAGGAGATAGCTGTCGTGGGCGATGACCTCCAGGACCTTCCAGCTATGGAGAGGGCGGGCTTAGCTGTAGCAGTGGCCAATGCTCGGCCTGAGGTAAAGGAGATAGCCAGCTATATAACCCGAGCCAATGGTGGTAAAGGGGCAATAAGGGAGTTCGTTGAGCTCATCCTGGAGGCTAAGAGATGAGTATCCAGCGGGCCAAAGAGGTAATCCGAGAAGAGGCTAAGGCCATAGAGGAACTCTCCCTCAAAGTGGATGAGAGCTTTGAGCGAGCCGTTGATCTTATTATGGAGTGCCAGGGCAGGGTGATTGTCACCGGTATGGGTAAATCAGGTATAGTGGCCCAAAAGCTTGCCTCCACCCTTTCTTCCACGGGCACTGCGGCCTTCTTTCTCCACGCTGCCGAAGGGGCACACGGAGATCTGGGATTAGTTCAGAGGGACGATGTGGTGGTGATGATCTCCAAAAGCGGCGACACCGATGAGCTTCTCAGGCTCCTTCCCCTCTTTCGCAGGTTAGGTGTTCCCATCATCTCCCTCTCCGGAAATCCTAATTCCCTCTTGGCCACCAAGAGCGACATAACCTTGGATTGTAGCGTGGATAACGAGGCGGGGTCCAATGACCTTATCCCCACAACCAGCACTACTGCCGCTATGGTAATGGGGGATGCTTTAGCCATTGCCATCTTGGAGAGAAGGGGATTTGGCCCAGAGGATCTAGCCCACTTCCATCCGGGAGGAAGCATTGGAAGAAGGTTACTCCTTACAGTAGAGGACTTGATGCTTAAAGACAAAGATGTCCCTATTGTGGCCAAGGATACCCCGATGATGGATACCATATTGGTCTTGACTGGGAACAGGGGGGTAACCACTGTAGTGGATGAGGATGGGACTCTCTGCGGGATATTTGTCTATGGAGACTTAGGGAGGCTTTTGGAGAGGAGGAAGGATATATTCGGCCTTAAGGTTAGGGATGTAATGATCGCCAATCCCAAGATCATACGGAAGGAGAAGCTTGCCGCCGAGGCCCTCAGGTTGATGGAGAAGCATGGAATAACCTGTTTGGTGGTCGTCGATGAGAGGAAAAAACCCATAGGCATAATTCACCTACACGACATCTTGCGATCAGGAGTTTTTTAAACCATCTGCGGTGTGATCTCAGCAATGGAATCCCAAATTCGAAGATGGAATAAAGCCTGACAATGGGGTGGAGGTTCAAGAAGAGGATTAAGAATTATGCCATTTATCTGTTCACCAAGTGGCTTATTCGATTCAATAGGGCTACTTCACGCTCGTTCTCCCTTAAGTTCTGCGGCCTATTGGGGAAACTGATTTATTTCCTTCTTAGAGAGCAAAGAAGAAAAACATTGAAAGGTCTAAAGATGGCCTTCGGAATGGGACCTAAGGAGAGCAAGGAACTCGCCAGAGAAGTCTTTTTCAACTTAGGACGTAATGCCGTTGACACATTAAGGAGGGCAGGACCAAGGGATTTCAGAGAGGGCTTAGTGAGGGTAAAGGGCTGGGAGAGGTTTAAGGAGGCCTATCGCAGGGGTAAGGGGGTGGTGGGGCTTACCGCCCACCTGGGCAACTGGGAGCTCATCGCCGCCTGGCTCTCCTGGAAGGGTTATCCCATAACCGTAGTGGGAAGAAGACTCTATGATTCCCGGTTAGATAGACTCCTTGTGGAATATAGGGAGCAGTGGAAGGAGCGAAACGTCACGGTCTCCCAAGGGGCTAAGCCGCTTTTAGCAACCTTAAAAAGGGGGGAAGTGGTGGGAGTGCTTGCCGACAGAGGAGGTAAGGGGGTAAGACGTGGAGCTTTTCCTCTATTTGGAAGAAAAATACTCATCCCTTTAGGGCCATTCCTTCTGGCCCAGAAGGTGGGCTGCCCCCTTGTCCCCTTATTCATCCACCTGGAAAAGAACTTCCACCTCATAGAGGTGGGGCAGCCAATTGAGCCCGCGGGGGAGTTGACCACTTTAGTGGGGAGATGGGTGGAAATCCTGGAGGAGTTCATCCGTCGATACCCTACCCATTGGGCCTGGATGGGGGCTAATTGGTTGGCGAATTAATACGCTATAATGTCTTGATCCTTATTCCCCTCCTTTGCTGGGGATGCGGAAAAGAGACCCCAAAAACGGGAAGAAATACCCCAGCCCAGCCCGACCAGATTCTGGAAGAATCAACTATCACCTTCTCTACGGAGGGAACGACGACAGCAGTTATTTATGCAGACCGCATATCCAAATACCTCAAGGGAGGGGAAGACATCCTCCAAGGGGTGAGGACAAAATTCTACGACCGCGAGGGCAAGCTCTCCTCCATATTGACCTCTCAGGAGGGGGTAGTACGGGGGGGAAAGGAAGAGATAGAAGCCAGGGGTAAGGTGGTGGTAGTCACCTCAGAGGGGTTGAGGTTGGAAACCCCTTCTTTAAAATGGAATTCTCGCACCAATCGGATATATACAGATTCGCTGGTAAAGATAAGCAGAGGGGGGAATGTAGTTACTGGGAAAGGGATGGAGGCAGATCCCGAGCTCAAGCAGATAAAGATTAGGTCGGAAATTAAGGGAAGGATAAAGGGCCTGCATATAGATGAGGGGCTATGAACCAATGGTTGAGGTGCGAGGGCCTGGTTAAGATCTACCGGAGGAGAAGGGTCGTTGATCAGGTGAGCATAGAAATAAAAATGGGGGAGGTTGTCGGGCTTTTAGGCCCAAACGGGGCTGGAAAGACCACCACATTCTATATGATCGTGGGTCTGATCAGGCCCGACGGAGGGAGGGTCTTCTTAGACGAAAAGGAGATCACCTCTTTGCCTATGTATAAAAGGGCCCGCCTCGGGATAGGATATCTTCCCCAGGAGCCATCCATCTTCCGCAAGCTTACCGTGGAGGAAAATATCCTCGCTATCCTGCAGACCTTGAGGCTCCCTCCAGAGGAGGAAAAGAGGAGGTTGAAATCCCTCCTGGAGGAGCTTGATCTGGCCCCTTTAGCTAAAGCTAAGGCTTACAACCTATCTGGAGGGGAACGAAGGAGAGTGGAGATAACCAGGGCGCTGGTCACTGATCCCAAATTTATCCTCTTGGATGAGCCATTCTTAGGGGTTGATCCCCTCGCCGTAGAGGATATCCAAGGGATAATCTCCCGGCTCAAAGAAAAGGGGATAGGAATCCTCATCACGGATCACAATGTAAGGGAGACCCTCCAGATAACCGATCGTGCTTATATTATGTCCACAGGTAGGATCCTTAAATCCGGCCCCGCCCGGGAACTTGCCCAGGATGAGGAAGCCAAGAGGGTCTACTTGGGCGAGAGGTTTAAATTGGAGTAGAAAGGTGGAGGAATGAAAGCTGACTTAGAATCGTCGCTGCTTTTAAAGCTCACCCCCCAGTTCATCCAGGCTCTGAAGCTCTTACAGTATTCCACTCTCAAGCTGGAGCAGGTCCTCCGGCAAGAACTGGCCACCAATCCCCTTTTGGAGGAGGTGGAGGAAGCC
This sequence comes from bacterium, assembly GCA_029932675.1. Taxonomy (GTDB): domain Bacteria; phylum SM23-81; class DAOVCL01; order DAOVCL01; family DAOVCL01; genus DAOVCL01. The sequence continues at coordinate 70,741 of JAOZPP010000003.1, read as the reverse complement.
GAGGAGGAACCCTCTGAGGAAGAAGCTGAAGAGGAGCCAGAGGAAGAGCTTGAACTGGGCGAGGAGGAGGTAGATTGGGAGAAGTTCTTAGAGGAGGGATTCGACTTCGGTGGGCCACAGGAACCCAAAGCCCCGGAGGAGGAGGTTAAGGCAAGGGTTCCCGTTTACCAAGAAACCCTTTATGATCACCTCCTCAGTCAGCTTAGGTTGAAGGACCTAAGCAAGGAGGAGTTCGAAATCGGGGAGTTCATAATTGGCAACATAGACGATGAAGGTTACCTTTCCTATCCATTAGAGGGAATCGCCGCCATCCTCCAGAAGCCTCTGGAGAAGTGCCAGAAACTCCTCTCCATCATTCAGACCTTCGATCCTCCTGGCGTGGGGGCCAGGGACCTGAGGGAATGTCTTCTTATCCAGGTAAAAGAACTGGGCATAAGCGATGAGTTGGTAAAGAAGATAATCGGGGAATACCTCCACCTCTTAGATCGGAAGACCCCCACCCAACTGGCGAAAAAACTTAAAGTCACCCCCGAAGAAGTGCAGAAGGCTTTGGAGAAGATCTCTCGGCTATCCCCCAAACCTGCCTCCGGTGAATTCGCCTCCCCTGCGGCGGAAATCTATCCGGACATCATAGTCAAGAAGGTGGGGGATGATTATGAGGTCTTTCTCAACGATGGGAACCTCCCTAAGCTAAGGATAAACCGAAAATATAAAGAACTCCTCCAGAAGTCAGGCCCAGCCTCAGAGGAAACGAAAAGATATGTAGAGGAGAAGTTGAATTCAGCCAGGTGGTTAGTTAAAGCCCTCCAACAGAGGAGGAACACTATGCTCAATGTGGCCAAGAGCATTATGAGGCGACAACGAGACTTCCTGGAAAAAGGCCCCTCTGCTCTCAAGCCCCTCGTTATGGGGGAAGTGGCCAATGAGGTAGGTGTTCACCTCTCCACGATATCCCGGGTGGTCAATGACAAATGGGTTCAGACCCCCCAAGGGATATTTGAGTTGAGATCTTTCTTTGGACGCAAGGTTGAGGGCACTGAAGAGGGGGTTTCCACTCAGAGCCTATTGGAGCTCATCAAGAAGATAATCGAGGAGGAGGATCCTGCACATCCTTTAAACGACAACGCCATTGTTGCTGAGTTGAAGAAAAGGGGGATAAATCTCGCCCGGCGCACCGTGGCTAAATATAGGGAACAATTGAAGATTCTCCCGGCAAGGTTTAGAATGAAGATCGGTGGATGAAAACTCAGGTTCTTCTATTCCTATCACTCGTAGGGAGAGGCTCGCTTCATCGAACAGGGCTAAAGTTCGTCCCCACAGGGGGAATCCAGAAAGATAACCGGCAGGAATTAAGTTCCCCATAGATCTGGTTTCGTATCCAAAAATATTAAGCTATATAAGGAGGGTAAAATGGACATCAAGATCACTGCCCGCCACTTTGAGTTGACCGATGCTTTAAGGGACTATGCTCAGAAGGAAGTCTTTACCCTCAAGAAGTATTTCGATCACTTGATAAGGGGTCATATGATCCTCTCCGTGGAGAAGCATAGGCAAGCTGTTGAGTTAGTGATCCATGTCTGGGGGACTGATTTAGCCAGTAGGGCAGAATCCGATGATATGTACTCAGCCATAGACGAGGTGGTAGAGAAGATGGAGAGGCGGATCAAGAGGTATAAAGCGAAACTCCGTAACCATAAGCAGAACTCCAAGGTTGAGGAGCAGCTTGCCCCGGAGGAGTAAATGGGGGATTACACCGTAGAAGACCTCTATAAGAAGAGGAAGCTCTTGGGGCTCTACCTTCTCAATGGCCCCTCGGGCCTAAAAAGGAGATTGATCTCTAGCGGTATCCACCGACCTGGATTGGCACTGACCGGATTTATCGAGAGGTTCCCTCAGAATAGGGTCCAGGTCTTGGGGGAGACAGAGATAACTTATCTCAGACAGAAACCAGCAGAGGAGACCAAGGCCGTTCTAAGAAGGATATTCGCTACAGAGCTGCCCTGTGTCATTGTAACCAAGGGGCTTGAACCTCCCCCAGTCCTTTTGGAAGTAGCCACGGAGCACGAGATACCCGTTCTGGGGACCAGCCTCTCTACTACCGAATTTGTCCAGAAGGCATCCTTCTGGCTCGATCACCTCTTCGCCCCGCAGACCACCATCCACGGGACCCTGGTGGATGTCTATGGAATCGGCCTTCTTTATACAGGCAAGAGTGGGATAGGCAAGAGTGAGTGCGCCTTAGATCTGGTAGAACGGGGCCATCGCTTAGTTGCCGATGATGTGGTGAAGGTGATCAAGATCGCTCCAGGGGTTATAGTGGGAAGGGGGGGCAAACTTCTCGGACATAGGATGGAGATAAGGGGAGTGGGAATAATCGATATCGAGAAACTATTTGGTATCAGGGCAATCAGGGGGCAGAAGAGGATTGAGGTTGAGGTCAGACTCGTCTACTGGGAGGAAAGGGGAGAATATGAGAGGCTGGGTCTGGAGGAAAACTATACTACCATTTTGGGGGTAAGAATCCCTCTGGTAACTATACCCATCTCCCCGGGTAAGAATATAACGGTTATATCTGAGGTGGTAGCTATGAACCATATCCTGAGGATATATGGCCATGATTCAGCAATGTTATTTAGACAGAAGTTAACCGAAGAGATTCAACGCAAGAGCGAGTCCGAAGAATACCTGGGGACTGATTATGAGTGAAAGAAGGAGAGGGTTAGAATTAAAGGTTGGCTTTACTGTTGTGCTTTCCCTTTTAGTCCTCTTCGTGGGTTTGCTCTGGCTAAAGCAGTATGCCTTACTCAGGCAAAGGCATCTCATAGAGGTGACATTCCCAGAGGTGGGTGGCCTCTCTCCAGGGGATCCAGTGATGGTTAATGGTGTCAAGGAGGGTGTGGTGAAGAGAGTGAAACTCAGCCCTAAAGGGGAGGCCTTGGTCACTATGGAGATAAAATCAGAAGTAAAGCTAAGCCAGGGAGCAGGCTTTTCGGTGGAGAACATCGGGCTCATGGGTGAAAAATTCGTCTCGATCTTTCCAGGAACAACCTCCATCCCTTTAGCCAAGCGAGGACCTCTCCGAGGAAATTACCAACCTGGCTTCTCTGAGTTAATTAGCAAGTTGGCTGGAGTCTTACAGGGAATGAGCCTAACCATGAACGCCTTTGAAAATGAGAAAATGGTCAGCCAGACCTTGGAGGCAATCCACAACCTCTCAGTCGAGCTTGATTCCCTCGTTAGGGAAAACAGGGGGAGGATATCGGGGACGATAGAGGATCTAAGGGAGGGGAGCCAAGGACTAAGGAGGGTTATGATGAAAGGCGGTGGGGTGGATACAACCCTGGCCCGCCTCTCTCGCACTACCGAGAAGCTGGATGCCCTAATAGCAAAATTGGAAGATGCATCAGTCTCCTGGGGGAGGATAAGCTCCAAGGTAGAGAGGGGAGAAGGTTCCCTGGGCCAATTGGTAAACGATAAGGAACTTTATCTTGAGCTCAGAAAAACAGTTAAAAATCTGAACGATCTTGTGGCGGACATAAAAAAGAATCCCAAGAGATACTTTAGGTTTAGGCTATTTTAAGTTCCTCTGATCTCTTGCTTCCCTCCACCGTCCCCTAAGGGCGGTATTTTTTTCTCCGTGGCCAAGGGAACCTTTTAGGAATAGAGCCTTTGGAATAGGCTTGATTTTTCCCAAAAAATTTATTATATTTAAAGAAAATCTAAACTTTTCACCTTAACTTGAGAGGAGCTATGAAAAAGCTTATTTTTGCCTGGATTTTTGGCTTGGTATGCACTCTCCCCCTTAGGGCAACCACCATCTACGATGTGCAGTATAACAATACAACCCCAGGGAGTTCCCCTGACTGCTATCCATCCCCGGAGAATGGTAACACTGTAACCATTACCGGGGTGGTCACCGGTATAACCGAGAACACATCCTATGATAACTTCTGGATCCAGGAGGCATCTGGGCTGTGGCATGGGATCTATGTATTCGACAACTCCATCCACCCTTCGCGAGGCGACAGCATTACCCTAACTGGCTCAATTAGTGAATATTTCGGAGTAACGGAGATCGATCCCAGTTCACATCAAATCCTGGCCACTGGATTGTCTGAGCCGGAGCCGGTTAAAGTGACCTCCGCGGATCTGGCCGGTGGATGCTCGGCAACTGGTGAATCCTATGAGGGGGTGCTGGTAAGGATAGATTCCGTAGTGGTAACCCAGGATCTTAATGGGTATGGGGAATGGTATGTCTCCGATGATGGGGGGGCAACAGAATGCCAAATAGATGACCGTTGTCTCCATTACGACCCCACTGTGGGAGAAAGCCTTACCTATATCATTGGGGTCGTACACTATTCTTACTCAGAATACGAGATCAACCCTCGGGGTATAGACGACATTGGTAGAATGCAAGGACCTCCACCCCATCTTCCCATCCACGATGTTCAGTTTAACAACACAAATCAGGGTAGTGGCAACGATTGTTACCCTTCCCCGTATGCGGACAGTTTGGTAACCATAACTGGTATCGTCACTGGAATTACCCGAAACATAGGTTACGACAACTTCTGGCTGCAGGATTCCGTCGGTTGCTGGAATGGGGTTTACATCTTCGACAACACGGTGCATCCCTCAGTGGGAGATAGCATAACCATCACTGGTTCGGTCTCTGAATATTATGGCTTCACCGAAATCAACGTATCCGACTACCAGATCCTTGCCCATGGGATTTCCAGGATTACCCCTGTTACTGCGACTGTTGCTGCTTTAGGCCAAGGCTGCTCTGCCGCAGGTGAATCCTATGAGGGAGTGCTGGTGCAGATAAACAACGTGGTTGTTGCTCAGGAGGCAGATTCCTTTGGCGTCTGGACCGTAACCGATGGGGTGGGCGATACCTGTCAGATCGATGATATGTGTTTCCATTATGAACCATCTATGGGGGACACGATGGCCAGCATCACCGGGCTTGTCAATTATTCTCACGGAGAGTATCGAATAAACCCGCGGAACACATATGACATAGTTCCCCTCCACACCGAGCCAACCCTGAAAATCTACAACATAGACATCGGCCAAGGGGATGCCACCCTAATGATTTCTCCCACCGGTAAGACATTACTCATGGATGGAGGACCCTATGGGATGGGATATGATAGGATTGTTCCCCTGATGGATAGCTTAGGGATAGGCAACTTGGACTTTATGGTCGCCTCCCATTATGACCCTGACCACATTGGTGGGTTGGATGAAGTAGTGAACAGCGGTTATCTGCCGGGCATCGCCTATGATCGAGGGGACTCCGTGGGAGGGAACCAATTCAACCAGTATCTCAATGCCATTAGGGATGTGCGCCAAACAATCACCCCTGGGCAGGTAATCGACTTAGGTGGCGGAGCCACAGCTACCTGTCTGGTCGTCGATGCCCACATCTACGGAGATGGGGTGGTAGACACCACCGGGACAAGTCAGACAGAAAACAGCCTCTCTGTTGGCCTTAAGGTGGAATTTGGCGATTTTGACTATTGGATCGCTGGCGATCTTACTGGAGGTGGCTTTGGCACCGCCGATGTGGAGGGAAGGGTAGCATCTGTAGTCGGAGATGTAGATGCCCTTCATCTCAGCCATCATGGGAGCAACACCAGCACCCAACGGTCCTTCTTAGGTGTGATCCTGCCTGAGGCAGCCTTTATCTCCGTAGGGGACAGCAATACCTTCGGTCATCCCCACCAGGATGTCCTTGACAGGCTTGATTTCCTCCCAGTCACCAAGGCCGTCTATCAAACCGAGAGAGGAGATCCAGATAATAGCGGGGCAAAGGTGCAGGTAGCCAATGGAACGGTGCTCATTGAAACCAATGGGAGCCAGTATATTGTCTCTGGAGGGGATCTAACCCCAACAACCTATGATGTCGACGAACTCTCCTCTTCCCCTACGGTAGTGATCAACGAGATAATGAAGGACCCCTCGTATGGGGTAGATGATAGTCTTGGAGAGTGGTTTGAGCTCTATAATGTCACCGACGATTCCATAGATATCCAAGGCTGGACCGTCAAGGATATCTATTCAAACAATTTCATAATCTCCAGCCCCCTGAAGGTCCCCCCGCAGGGATATGTGGTCTTGGGCTGCAACGGGAATCCAGGACAGAACGGGGGATATAATCCGAATTATGTCTACAGCTATTTGGCCTTTAAGCTATCTAATTCAGACGACGAGATAATCCTGATGAACGGAGATCAGGTCGTGGACTTCGTCTACTACGACGATGGTTTAAACTGGCCTGATGATTGGGGCAGGTCCATGCAATTGTCTAACCCCTTGGTGGACAACAACGTGGGGGCAAATTGGACCTCTTGCACTGACAGTACCTATGGGACAGGAAACTACGGCACCCCCGGTTATCAGAACAGCAACTACATAGTGGGGGTGGAGGACAGATCTGCGGCCAAATTACCCACCACATTTGACCTCTTCCAAAACTACCCCAACCCATTCAATTCAGCTACAGCCATCGGGTATCAGTTGTCAGGAGCCAGCGGTCAGCAAATGGTGGTCAGCTTAAAGATTTACAACTTGCTGGGGCAAGAGGTCAAGACCTTAGTTGCTGGGGGAAAAGGGCCTGGGAGATACTCCATTAGCTGGGATGGGAAGGACAAATACGGACACCAAGTCGCCAGTGGAGTGTATCTCTGTAGGTTAAGGGTGGGCAACCTTTCCCAGACCAGGAAAATGATCCTGCTGCGATGATATGGGCCAATTGATACCGAACTGGTTAGAACAAGCCATCTATAAATATTCTGGAAGGTAAGACTTAATGTTGTTGATTGCGTTTTGTCCATTTTAAGACTTCAACTACAACAGCTTTAATCAACTCGACATTTTTGAGTTCTTCCTTTTTTAGTAAGGTTGCTATCTCGTCAATTAGCAGTTGTTTCCTGGTAATGGGCCCGTTTCCTGATGGGAAATCGAATAACTCAGCCAACCGAATGGAGAATGCATCGGCAATCCGAGAAATAATTCCAATTGTTGCACTAGTTTCCCCTCTCTCGATCTGACCTATGTAAGTCGGGTGAAGATTTGCTTTCTCCGCTAATTGCTCTTGTGTGAGTTTATGCATCTTTCTCAAGGCTCGTATTCTTTCACCCAATTTTACAACGATTTTATTCATAACCATCCTTTTTGTAGAATATCTATAATAACCCCAAAATTTTTCATAATACAGAGAGAAAAATCTATTTTTCCTCTTGACAAAGAAGAGAATTGGCTTATTTTGGAATTTGGAGGAGTAGATTTTAAGATTAGCCTACAGAAAGGAAATAGACTAAGATCCAATTAAAATAGGGGGTTACTTAAAAATAATAAGCTCAAGACAAGGGATGAAGGTTGAGGCAGCCAGTTAACCATCAATGAAGGGGGGAAGAACAATGAAGACTTATCAGAAAGCAATGTTGGCTCTGATTTCCTTTCTATCCTTTTGCCTTTTGATTGGGGTAAATCCAAGTAGGCTGTGTTTAGCCCAGGTCTCTAAGGATTCTGTGGCTTATAGGTTAATTTGGCAGAAAAGGTTTGATGAGCCGATATCTGATGTTGCATTCGGACTGAGCTTAGAAGGAGAAGTAAAAATCTTTCCTAAAATAGTTGTTCTAAAGAACAGGATAGAATTTTATGACCAGAATTTTAACCTTATTTCAACCCATCCGTGTTTGCCCAACTGGTTTGAAGCAACTTTCTCCCCGAATGCTGATTATATCGTGATTTCCACTTCTACAATCCGACCTACTCCAGAGAGGTGGGGTAAAAGGACATTGGAGATCCTAAACGCTAAAGGAGAGAAAATCGGAGAAAGGGAAACTCCTTGGTTATATGATGAGCTCGTGCCTGGGATACTCATTTCTAATAAGGGGTTAACCTTAGAGAGTGATGCTGAAAAGGGAATCTTAAAATTCTACACTTGCGATGGGCAATTACTCCAGCAGATAAAACCATTTGGAGACATTGGGTGGGATAATGGGAGGAGTTTTAAACCCAGTTTCTCAGAAAATGGCCGCTATCTTGCTATCGGTGTTTGCGAACATGGGCCAAGGCCAAAAGGTGAAGAGAAGTTTCGCTCGGAAACCGAAGAAGAAATGAAACACCTTCGAGAAAAATTAGGATACTTTACCGCTACTGAAGGTGTAAGCACTAATCCCTGGTTAATATTTTACGATTTATCCTCTAGCGAAACAAAGTGGGGTGAGATTGAAGTCCCTCCGAAGTCTATACCCACCATCTCCATAAACGAGCTGTGGAGATATCCTCTAAACGATGATTACGGTGGCGGAGTGGTCACCTCGCCCCAGGGTAAGTATTTGGTAACTTCACATTACAATTTTAGGCATCAATTGGGAGAAAGACCGGTTATGGCTGAGACGACTATGCTATTCGCCAGAAATGGTGGAGTGATAAAGGAACTACCCTTTGAGCTTCATTCAGTTACTTTTTCTCCAAATGACAAATATGTTGCTCTCTTTGGTAAATCAACCGATGGCCCAGGTCTGAAGTTAATTAAATGTGAAACAGGAGATTTAATCTGGGAACAGAAAGGGCTTAAAGTTGCTCATGTGACCATAGACTCCAGTGGCACTGTGTTACTTATAGCAAGCACTGGCCGACCGAAACTCCTGCTATACTCAAAAGATGGAGTTCTCGTTTGGAAAAAACCTTTTATCTCGGAAATGCTGGAGGGAAAGAGAATCTCCACACAGATTATGATTACACCCGCAGGCAAGAAATTGATGGCAGTAGCACTTAAACAAAGGATATTATGCTATAGAGTGAAAGAGTAATTAGAAAGGGGGGTGGTAATAGTGACTATTTCACAAAGCAAAAAAGCGTGGTTATTTTCATGCCTATGTGTCATTTTCTTAACAGTTAGCTGCGTGACAAAGGCGCTGACCTATCAATGGCCTTTATCACCCTTTAATTCACAGCATAGAGTTACAGCTACCTATGGAGAATATCGCGAAGCCCCTCCTTATCCCCATTTCCATAAGGGTGTGGACATACACGACATAGGAACTTCAAATGTGCCAGTTTATCCGGTAGTGGATGGAATAGTGTCAAGAGCAGATGCATTACAGGATTTCGTAGATGTTCAAGATGATTTTGGCAACATATATAGATATATCCATTTGGAGAACATTCAAATATCTGTTAACGATGATGTCGAGGCAGGAGTAGATACTTTGGGCTACATAGCTACGGGAAGCAGCACCCATCTTCACTTCCAAGATGGGGAAAACGGTTATGAAACTAACCCTTTGGCCTTTACCTATACATTGCAACCTTTTGCCGATACCACTAAACCGCTCATTGAGTCCATCTGGACAGAACCGGACGAAATGACAGGTATAGATACAGTTTATGGCAAAGTGGATATTATGGCCAGAGCATGGGATAGCACTTCCTATCCTGGAGGTGTAGACCTAAACAATGGGGTTTTTCTGGTTTGCTGGTGGGTCAAGGATGAAAGCGGAAATCTTATTGAATCAGAAGAATGTAATCTCCGTTTCGATGGTTGGTTATCCTTTTGGGAACTATCTGCCGTCTATGCAAGTGGATCAAATAATTCAACCTATAATTACATCTCCACTAATGGAATGGCCGCTGACTGGCCATATTATTGGGATACCCAAAACTTAGACCCTGGGGAATATCAAATATTTGTAAAGGTAGAAGATACTTGTGGGAATGCAGATACATCCTCTATCTGGGTATATGTCAGTGTTGGAGTCAAAGGAAGGGGCACTTCTGGACCTCCATCAAAAGCCTTTTCCCTTTCGCAGAACTATCCCAACCCATTTAACCCGGAAACTGAACTCTCCTTTACTCTTCCTGTGCCTTCTTTTGTTAACCTATCGGTTTATAACATCAAAGGACAATTAGTCAGGAGATTAGTCAATAAATATGAAAAGCCAGGTTCCTATATTGTTCATTGGGATGGAAGAGACAAATATAGGAATCCAGTGGCCAGTGGTGTTTACCTTTATCAGATAAAAGCGGGTATTTTCACTCAAACAAGGAAAATGGTTATCATCAGATGAAAAAGGGTATTATATTGTTGGAAACCTGGGTATGATAAGTTTAACTTCAAGGTGAGGTTTTGAGTATACTGACTACTAAAAATCTAACCATTTTTTTATTAACTTCTTTGGCCATTTTACCATTCTCTTTTGGCCAGGCTGCTTATCTGAAGCCTCAGGACTTTGGCATTCAGGTTTCAGACCGAGGCGTGCCTGTTGGTGAGCTACCATCAAATGTGGCCCTCGGTGATTTCGATAAGGATGGTTACCAGGATATAACCATCGTCTCTGGAGACACCATAAAGGTCTACAGGTGTGTAAATGGCAAACTAAGAGCCCAACCCTTTTGGACTAAGGTTATAGATAAACCTGTGAAATCCATAAAATGGAGAACTCAGAGAGGTAACATTTATCCAGAACTACAGGTGGAGTATGAAAACAGTCAGAATGAGAGATACAATATAATGCAAGAGAAGATAAAACAGGGCGGTTTTGAAGATAGAGGTGGATTCTTCGGCACTTCCTGGGGAGACCCGGTGCAATTTGGAGAGGTATGGAGGTCGGAGAATTATGGTTATGGCACCGAATACAGCGTAGCGGGGGATTTGGATGACGACGGTTTTCAGGAATTTGTCACCTACTCCTGGTCAGATTGGCTTGATACATTGACGACTTTGCATGTTTTTAAGAATGTTGGCGATGATACATACCAGGAGGTATGGGATACTACCATTGTCCATGGAAAGTTGCTTCCTTTAGTTGGGGACATAGATGGTAATGGAAAGAAAGAATTCTATACAACCAGTGGTCCAGGAGTTACCATACGCATTTTCGAATCTGTTGGTGTTAATAAGTTTCATTGTTATAACACAAATGTTCATTCTCATTATTCGTATGAAAATGGATATTGTGTTGACTATTCACTTGAGAAGATGGACATCACGGATATTGACAATGACGGGGTAAAGGAGATAACGATTTTGTTTAGCGATCATTTCAGACCTCATGGTGTGGATGACACCAAGATCACCATCGATGAGTTCTCCCACAAATCCTCGGATTTTTACACCTTCACTCGCACACATACTCTCTATGATTTTGCCCCTGACTGCGATTTTGCAGTTGGGGATATTGATAACGATGGCTCCAACGAGATGGTAATCGGCTCCACTGGCTTTTATACAGGGAATCCAGTAGTTTTATTGTACTTCGATTATGACCCTACAAGTGATTCCTTCACCAAGAGGTATATTCACACGGGATTAACAGCTTTTGGTGTTCGTCCTCACATAGTTGATATTGATCAAGATGGGCAGAATGAGCTCATTGAAGGGGGCGCTAATGGTTATTCTGGGAGCATCTTTGTTTTGAAATCCAGAGGGATTAATCAGTTTTATGTGGATTGGTATGATTCCTCTACAATGAAAGGCAGCCCTCTCAGCATGGAGATAAGCGAAATCGGTGGATATCCCAGTATAGTTGCTGGCAACAGTTTTTTCCCAGGTTCTGGCCTGCCCCAATTCTCACAGATAGTAATTTTTCAGGCAAATAGAGGCGCCTACGCAAAGATCTGGCAGGGACCGCTCCTTTGCGGGTGCTATATCCGCAGCATCAACTGCTGTGATATGGATTCTGACGGTAGGGAAAATCTGGTCTTCTCCTGTTCAGGGCCAGGTATCCATCAGCTCTACGACTATGAATTGATATCTGATGTCCCCTATCAAATAGTTGACTTTGGAGCGGAAGTGGTTGACTCTCTGGTTGAGGTGTTTTGGAAGGTTGCACCAGGTGGTCAGTACGCTGGTTTTAATCTTTATCGAGCCTACACCATCCATTACACCCCACCTTGGGCCTACTCTGAGTTCAGGAAGTTAAATAAATCTTTATTGGTAGGGGATAGCATATCCCTTATTGATAGTTCGGCGGGAGTTGGGGTAACTAATTACTATTGGCTGGAGGTCATTGACCCGGATAGTCTATGCTCATTTTATGGGCCAGTAATGGCCTATATTGAGCCTCCTCCTGTTCTTCCTGTGGTGAATGTCTATGCCTTCAAGGCAACTGGATATGAATGGTATGTAAGAGTGAGGTGGCAGACAGACAAAACTAAAGCCCAGTTTGACCTTTATCGCTCCTCCACTTTCGATGGTGAATATGCCAGAATTAATCCTGCTCCCTTTATGGGAAATGTTCAATATACCTATTATGACTCAACGGTTAACGGAGGAGCTACTTATTATTACAAGCTTTTGGTGACCAAGCCAGAGGTGGAAAAGCCCTGGTTTGGCCCTGTATCGGCAAAAGCTCTCAAAATTTTGCCAAAGTTCTGCAAGTTATACCAGGGTTTTCCAAACCCATTCAATCAGCGGACAATCATTAGATACCAATTCTCGGCTGTGAGAGGCCAACAGTTAGCAGTCAGTTTAAGAATCTATAATGTTTTGGGCCAAGAAGTGAAAACTTTAGTAGACGAGGAGCAAGGGCCGGATTTCTATGAGGTTGTTTGGGATGGGAAGAATGAGAGGGGCCAAAGAGTGGGAAGCGGTGTCTATCTCTGCAGGTTGAAGGCTGGGAATTATACTGAAGCCCAAAAGCTAATTATGTTGAGATAGCAAGATTATGAAGACGTTTGAAGAGAAAGGCAAACCAATTATGAGAAGATTATCAAGGATTATTACAGCAATAGTCTTGATTTTGTCTATTATATTTCTCTCTAACTGTAAAGCAAAAGAAATCGATGAACTCAGTTTCGATTACTTTTACGGTCGAATTATTACAAATAGGGGGACTGATTTTACTGTCAGCAAAAGTCAAAACGGGTTTTTCTCATTGCACAATAACTTATATTTCGGCAAGAGCCATTTATATCAACTTAAACTAAATAATCGTCTTCCTTTGAGACATCGAGGAACAAGTAATTGGATAGCTGAATATTACAAGCCAACAGTTTCCTTTCAGTATAGGCCGAAAGTCAATCTTGAAATTTCGGGAAGCCTATGTCAACAATTTAACAACATGGATTATGAAGACTACGAGAATTACTCCAAGCTGAAAAATCAAAAAGTTTCCTTCAGTATTTCATTCTTGAGCAATGATGGGAAAACATATGTGCCCCAGAGGATGCTCAATTTTTACTACTACAATACCCCCTTGTTAAATAGAGGCCAGTTTGAGATCAGTAATTCCTATCAATATAATTTAGGGAAAGCAGAATACGACCATACTGAGTATAGGATGACTAATCACGCGTATGAGATGAGCTTTAGACTTGGTTTGCCAAGCCAAATACAGATTAGTATTACAGATAGCTTTAGTTCAGAAAAGGGCCCCAATTCCATATGTATCACAAGAAAAAGAAGGTATAACAATCTTTCTTCTCAAGTGGATATGCAAATAAATAAAAATATGCGCATTTATCTTTCTCCAAACTGGCATTACTCCTATTTGAGTGATAAGAACTTTTGTGGCGGCGTCCCTCACTTACTTAGGAAAGAAGATCATGTTATTGTTAGATCGGGTTTTGATCTCTTGACGGATAATGGAAAAATTGACATTAGAAGGATATTAGCTGACTACGATGATTACTATGGCCATCTGTTAGGAAGGAAACAGGTTAAACTAAATAACCAAATATACTGGAAATATACGAGACAAAGCGGCTTGCTAACATCCAAGACCTGGACAATTGGAAACAGTGAGATTTTCAACTATGGCATAACAGACCATTTAATGATAAATAGTGAGATAAAATTCGATAAGAGGGTTTTACGTGAAGGTGGGTCATATTATTTCCATTCCCTTTCTTTGTCTGGTAGATTAAGCTTAAAGTATTTCAGTTACGGATTTGACGGTGGCCTGCCTTATTACGAAATTCCAGATTTCGATTATTATTACCATCCACTGCTGAAAGCGGGTCAATGGCAGATTCAAATTGGCTATATACCCCAGGACAGGGTCACCAGTTGGGTTAGTCACAAGAAAAACATCTTCGATCTGAGGGTGAAAAATTTCAAAAAGCGGAATAGCTGGAAGGTGAGCGTAGAGACTAAATATGGAATCACTGATAGAATTCAGATCAACCTGGATGGTTCCTCCCAAAATGACTCAGGTGACAAAAACAGGAGTTTTAAAGCTGGTTTAAATTTTCAGATATTGAAGCAACTTCGCCTGACGATGGGTTACAATCGCCTTTGGAAAGGAGGAATATTGGGTAAACCATATAGCTACAAATTTCTAATTGGAAGTCAGGCAATGTGGTAAGGATGGATTTAACAACTTAATGGCTGCAAACAAGAAGGTGAAAGGAGGTGATATGAGAAAATTATTTCAGCTAAGAAAGCCGATTGCTTTTTCTGTCCACCCAGGCAATTGTTAACCGTAACAGTGGGAGGAAAAGATGAGGAGGAGATTTTGTCTTTTATCAGTGGGTCTGGTGTTGAATTTGGCGATCTTTGCCCTTCTTCCGGATGTCGTCAATGGACAAGAGAGGCAAGAGATCATTCAAAAACGGGCCCGTTGTGCCAAGTTTTTTGATAATGGCGATGGCACTTACCGAGCAGAATTATTTGCTTCACCAATTCACTATATGGACAACGATAGCAATTGGCAGGATATAGATCCTACTATTCGCCCTTTTGGTCAGGAGGGTTTTGGCTATGCCTGTGAAACGAACAGTTTAAAGTTTTACTTTTCCGATGACAAAGTTAAAATAGCATTGTCAGATGACCTATGGCTTGAACTGGAACTCAGGGGAGAAGTAACTAATATGCCCGGATCAGGGGATTCTCCAGGGTATGGACAGACAAAGATAGAGGATGTCAGGATCGATACAATTAGGTATAGGGGCATAGACGAGAATGTAGACCTGGAATTCATTGTGGGAGCAAATTCTTTAAAGGGGCAAATAGTAATTGAGAACCTATCGGAGTTGCTCGATTCTCTTTCAGCAGATATGGACACTCTTATTGTTAAAGTTTTTAGCATACTAACTCCTGGCTGTTTTTCTGTGTATGCTAAGGGAAGAGAGATGAGAAGTGATTTTATTACCAAGGGTAAAATAGAATTTAGAGATGAAATTGATAGGAATATTTATGCGATTTCAAAGATACCGAATAGAGTAAACTCCCGATTGCCCTCTCAATATGAGGTCAGGTTCAAAAAAAGTGAGATAACTTTGCTACTTCAAATACCTATCTCTTCCCTAAAGAAATTAACCATGGAGAATTCTTCTGCCAGAACTGCTATCCATGAGATGGTATTGTATCCTCCTGAGAATTATACTGGTTACGCGAGATATACTGAGCAAGCTAACGAGTATTACTGGGAATTTATGGGGACTCCATGGGTGGGTAAAGTAGTTTCAGGGGGAGATAATTACTTGTTCAGAGGGTGGATACAATGGGATACAGGAGATATAGAGGATGAGGCTGAAGTTTCAAATATCGATTTGAGGTTAACTTATAGCATTTTTGATGATACAATAGAATTTACAGAGAAAGTCTATATGGATATGTACCACTCTAAGTGGGCCCCTGCGACTTGGAATCCTCCTGAGAATGCCGAGTGGTTTTATAATAGTATGACCGACCCAAATGAGGGTAGTGTTCTTGCCGTTGACAATTATAGCTTTCCCTTTCCTGGCAGCACCTATGTGTGGCCATCATTCGGAGGTGAAGAGGCATGTGCCAGACTTCAGTGGTTCCTCACTCATTCATTAGCCGGTGCACAAGACTTCTTTACTGTTTATCTTGTTGTAGATGGATGGAACGACGAAGATCAGGGTGATCCACCATATCTTACTTTCTGTGGATATGATTGGGACCAAGATAAATTACCTCAATTGACGGTGACCTATACAATACCAGAGGTAGAGGTAACAGTTCAAAACAACTTCAGTGGCGGGGTTATCCAAGTGGATGGAGGTAATCACCAATCCCCGTATGTCACAGCCTGGGAGCCGGGCAGCCAACATTGGATAACGGCCATATCCCCTCAAACAGTAGGGGAAGTGACTTATGCCTTTGATCACTGGAGCGATGGTGGAGCCAGGAGCCATCAGGTGGTGGCTGGGCCTAATGACACCATCTTTACCGCTTTCTTCGAATCCGGATATCCACCAGAGGCACCTGAGAACCTTACTGCTACCCCTAAACCAGAGAGGATAGATCTGAGTTGGGAACATTCTGAGGGGGCCACAAGTTATAAACTCCATTATGGGACCTCATCTGGCGACTATACCGAAGAGATAAATGTTGGTTATACAGATTCTTACATCCTCTATGATGATGAATTTGTTCCTGGCCAGACCTACTATTTTGCCGTAACTGCCCATAATCCCTTTGGGGCAAGCGGTTACTCTAATGAAGCCAGTGCGGTATGTGAGCAGAATTACTCCTATCTACCATCAACCCCAGAGATATATCCAGAACCGGATGGGTTTACCTATAATATGTATCCTGAGATTATAGCCCTTGATGACATAAATGGCGATGGTTTCCTTGATGTTGCCTTAGGAGCCTCTTCTTACTCGCCGCCTCCATTCGACTATTATGGCGTCCACGATCATGAATTTTGGAATGATGGTTCTGGTGGATTTAATGATTATGTTGTTTGGTACTCCTATGGCATGGTGAGTGAGCCAGTTCACGATAACGATTACGACTTTGGAGATATGAACAACGATGGAAAAAGGGATCTGGCCATAGCTCGTAGCTTCAGGGTAGAGGTTCACCTGAATGAAGGTAACCAGCTATCAAGTTCTTCTGCCTGGATGGACACGCTTTCCACCCGCTACGGGGGGGTAGCGTGGGGAAAAGTCAACAATGACGGTTGGGATGATCTGGCGGTAAGTAGATATGAAGGGGTTGCTGTCTATTTCAACGATCAGGAAGGTAACCTTCACCAAAGTCCTGACTGGACGACATCCTACAAAGGCGATATTGATTGGGGAAAATTAGGTTACTTTAATGATGATGACTATCCTGAGCTTGCCATTGGCTATGGTAACGACATCTTGATTTTTGCCAATGATAATGGCAATCTATCTTCTTCTCCCACCCAGATTATCTCTACCGGGGAGGAAGTCTCTTCTATTATCTGGTGGGATATGGACGGAGATGGCTACCAGGATATCGTCATTGGTACCAGTTCTTATGAAGGACGGGCAAAGCTTTTCCTCAACAATCAGGAAGGACTTATCAATAGCTCGCCAGTATGGACCTCTGACCCAGATTTTTCTTGGAGTCCCTGCAGAATTGCCATAGGAGATGTGAATTTGGATGGGAGACCAGATTTAGCCCTTACCGATCGGAATGGCGACTATTTTCATATCTATTTCAACTCTGGTGATGGTTCAGTGCTCAAACCTGAGCCTGGTTGGTGGACAAGTTTTGGTTGCATGGGCACTCATATAGGCAATATCGAGTTGGGAGACATTGATAATACCGGTAGATTCTCTCTGCTTGCGTCTTATAGCTGGGGTGATGTGATGGGAAATGGGGGAGGGGGTCTGTTACTATTTCGGAATACAACCCCTGTTGTTATAGTTCAAGGAGATGGTGGCCAGCAGTCCATCCCCCAATCTTATAGCCTCTCACAGAACTATCCCAATCCATTCAACCCGGTCACCCAGATCAGTTACACATTGCCAAAGGAGTGCTCGGTGAAGCTTGAGGTATTCAATATCCTGGGGCAGAAGGTAACTACCTTGGTAGATGAGAAGCAGAAAGCTGGTTATAAGTCAACCCACTGGGATGCAGGTTCAGTGGCCTCAGGCATTTACATCTACAGGTTGAAAGCGGGGGATTTTACAGAGACAAAAAGAATGGTCCTGCTGAGGTAGGCTTGAATCAAAGCTTTCAACCCAAGGGAGTCGCCCTCAGCTTCGGGCGGCTCCTTTTTTAATCCCGAGATTAAGGTTGACAGAATAGCTTATATTTTTTATTTTGAACAAAATGGCTTTCTCCCCGGCAACTCTCAGAGAAGCGCAAAGGAGGATAGGATGAAACTTGTAAACTACCGTGAGGTTAAATCTGAACCAGTTACTGAAGAGGGGGCAAAGGGGACTACCATTGCCTGGGCCCTATCGGAGAAGGATGGAGCACCCAATTTTTCGATGAGGATCTTTAAGGTGCAGCCCGGTGGATATACGCCGCTTCACTCCCATAGTTGGGAACATGAGATCTTCGTCATCGCGGGGGAGGGAATCCTGAGCGACGAAGGGGAGGAGTATCGGTTAAGGGCTGGCGATATCGCCCTGGTTAGCCCCCAGGAAGAGCATCAATTCCGAAATGACGGTAACCAGATATGGGAGTTTATCTGTCTTGTCCCCAATGAACGGAGGTGATAGATGGCTGAGGAGAAGGGAAACCTCTTTATGCAGTTGATCTTTATGTTCCAAGCAGCAGCTATGCAACAGATGGGCAAGGTGATCAACCCCTTAACCAAGAAGATCGAGAAAGATCTCAACCAGGCAAGGTTTTCCATCGATATATTAGGGATGATTGAAGAAAAGACAAAGGGGAACCTCAGCGAAGAGGAGAAGAAACTCTTAGACCACGTTCTCTTTGAGTTGCGGATGAACTACGTAGATGAGGTAGAGAAGGAGAAGACCACCGCCGAGGAAAAAGCAAAGGAGGAGAAAAAAACAGCCGAACCAGAGAAGAAGAAACCTAAGAAGCCAAAATCTAAGAAGAAGTGACCTGTTTCCCTTAATATGAAGGCTGATATGCGAGGAGGGACTTAATCTAAATAATTCGCATCCCCCAAAGGGACCAAGCCTTTCTGTGCCGTCAGGAATCTCTCCTGATAGGGATGAATCATTCACAAAATTTGCACAGTAGCTTCGAACTACCAATAGTTGAGTGGCCAGATCCCTTGATCTGATCGGGGCAGAACAGGGGCTCTGCCATCTCATAAGCGGATTGCTTCGCTTCGTTTGCAATGAGCGTTCATACGGAGTTTATGAATAACTTGGACCCCAACAGAAGGGTGAGCGGGCGAAACGGCAGGGGCCAAACAGAGCGACCCTTCAATTACCTAATTTATAGATGAAGCTGAAGAGAGTAAAAGGGACTAAGGATATCCTTCCCGGAGAGGTGGAGAGGTGGAGAAGGTTAGAGGAGAAGATAAGGGAAGTGATGGCCAGGTACAACTATAGGGAGATCCGCACCCCCATTTTTGAATTTACCGAACTTTTTGCCAAGGGAACCGGCCAGGACACAGACATCGTTACCAAGGAGATGTATACGTTCTTGGACAAGGGTGGAAGGAGCCTCACCCTCTCTCCGGAAGGGACTCCCCCGGTGATCAGGGCCTATTTGGAGAACAACTTGGGTAGACGATCTCCTCTAAAAAAGCTCTTTTACATCGCCCCAATGTTCCGGCAGGAAAACCCTCAGGCGGGAAGGCTGAGGCAATTCCACCAGTATGGGGTGGAGGCTATCGGCTCCCCCCAACCCCAGATAGATGTTGAGGTGATCTCCCTCTGTGTGGATATATACCAGGAACTGGGGCTCGATGGCTTAGAGCTTAAGCTGAACAGCATAGGATGCCGGGATTGTCGGGCAAGTTACCGAACTAAGCTAAGGAACTACTTGGCCGATAAAGCCGATGAGCTCTGTGCGGAGTGCCAAAGGAGGTTGACGAGGAACCCCTTAAGGTGCTTCGATTGTAAGAAGGAAGGGTGCAAGCTGATAATGAAGGAAGCCCCGGTCATCCTCGATGACCTTTGTGAGAGGTGTAGGGAACACTTTCAAACCGTTAAAGAAGGGTTAAGTGATTTGGGGATATCATTTAAGGTAGATCCTACGCTGGTGAGAGGACTGGACTATTACACCCGCACGGTCTTTGAGGTGTTGGGTCCTGGGCTTGGGGCTCAGGATGCCCTCTGTGGAGGGGGGAGGTATGACGACCTTGTGGAGGAATTGGGTGGGGTTCCTACCCCTGCCGTTGGATTCGCCGCGGGAATGGAAAGGCTGCTCCTTTGCCTAAACGAGAAGGAAAACTCACCAAACTCAAGACCTGACCTCTTCTTGATCTCCTTGGGTCTGCAAGCCCAAAGGCTTTGTCTAAGGTTAATCAGGAAGCTAAGGAAAGCAGGTTTGCGCTGTGAGATGGATTTCTTGGGCCGAAGTCTTAAGTCCCAACTAAGGGAGGCCAACCGCGAGAGGGCTTCCTTTGCCCTGGTAATCGGGGATAGGGAACTGGAGACCGGTGAGGCCAACCTAAAGGAGATGGAGAGTGGCCAGGAGCTAAAGGTGAACTGGGCAGATATTGAGGGGATCTGCTCCAGGATAAGGGGGAAAGATGTCAACAGTTAAGAGAAGCCATACCTGTGGTGAGTTGCGACCCCAGGATATTGGCCGGGAAGTTGTCCTCTGCGGCTGGGTTCATCGCTGGAGAAACCACGGGGGGGTAATCTTCATCGATCTAAGGGACAGGTATGGGCTCACCCAGGTGGTATTTAGGCCCTCCACCAACCCCACAATTCAATCCCAGGCGGCAAAGCTTAGGTGTGAATGGGTGGTACGGGTAAAAGGGAAGGTGCTCCACAGGCCGGAGGGGATGGTCAACCCGAACCTGGAGACCGGGGAGATAGAGGTTGAGGGAAATGAGCTTGAGGTCTTAAGCCCTTCTAAGACACCGCCATTTCTTATCTCCGATGACCCGGAGGCCACAGAGGATCTCAGACTTAAGTATAGGTATCTGGACTTAAGAAGGCCCCCCTTGCAGAGGAACCTCATCCTCCGCCATCAGGTCTGTCAAGCCACTAGGGAATACCTAAACAACCATGGCTTCTTAGAGGTGGAGACCCCTATCCTCACCAAGAGCACCCCGGAGG
The DNA here is from genome assembly GCA_029932675.1 of bacterium. GTDB lineage: Bacteria > SM23-81 > DAOVCL01 > DAOVCL01 > DAOVCL01 > DAOVCL01. Next base: position 49,834 of record JAOZPP010000003.1, on the reverse strand, counting down.
GGGCCAGGGACTACTTAGTCCCCAGTCGGGAACATAAGGGATGGTTCTATGCCCTCCCTCAATCCCCCCAGATGTATAAGCAGATCCTGATGGTTGCCGGGTTTGACAGGTATTATCAGATAGCCAAATGTTTCCGAGATGAGGATCTGCGGGCCGATCGCCAACCGGAGTTCACCCAGATAGACATCGAAATCTCCTTCGTCGAGGAGGAGGATATCTTCGGCATCACCGAGGGCCTAATGGCCCATATCTTCCAGGAAGTCCTGGGGATAAATATCTCCCTGCCTTTTCCGAGAATAAGTTACCCTGATGCGCTTAGTGAATACGGCACCGACAAACCAGATATAAGGTTTGGGTTGAAGATAAGTGACTTAAGCGATTTGGTTCAGGGGACGGAATTTCGTATATTTAAAGAGGTCCTCCAAGATGGAGGAGTGGTAAAGGGGATAAACTCCCCCGGGTCAGCGGACTTCTCCCGCAAGGAGATAGATGGGCTGGGCAAAATAGCTGCGGAGGGAGGGGCAAAGGGCCTCCTCTGGATGAAGATTACCCCAGAGGGGATAAAATCCCCCTTGACCAAATTCCTTTCCCCCAGCCAGATAGAAAGGCTGAGGGAGAGGTTAAAGGCAAGGGAAGGGGATCTACTCCTCTTGGTTGCCGGCCAGGATGAGGTCGTTTCCGCCTCCTTGGGGATACTCAGACAGGAGGTGGCCAAAAGGTTAAAGCTAATTCCAGAAGGGGATTTTCGCTTTTGCTGGGTGATCGACTTTCCCCTCTTTCACTATAATGAGGAGGAAGGGAGAATAGAATCGGAGCACCACCCCTTTACCGGGGTGGTACCTGAGGACATCCCCTTGTTGGATTCTGAGCCCCTCAAGGTGAGGTCAAGGGCCTATGACCTGGTCTTAAATGGGGTGGAGATAGGAAGTGGGAGTATTAGGATCCATCAGGAACCCCTGCAACGAAAGATATTCGGGATACTTGGCCTTTCCCCCCAGGAGATTAAAGAAAGATTTGGCTTTCTCTTAGAGGCGTTCCAATTTGGGGTCCCCCCTCATGGGGGCATCGCCCCAGGACTGGATAGGTTGGTTATGCTCATGGCCGGTGGAAAGTCCATCAGGGAGGTGATCGCTTTCCCAAAGACTACTGCCGCTTCCTCGCTTATGGTCGGTTCCCCCTCTCCGGTAAGGGAGGATCAATTGAGGGAATTGGGGATAAAGCTAATAGAGTGATAAAGGGGCGGAGGGACACAGATCTCTCTCCCTACGTCCCTCATTGCAAGCGACCGCAGGGAGCGAAGCAACCTTTAAGTTCCACCGCACTTTAGTGCGGGTCAGGTCAGTGAAGGAATTTATCTTGCGGTGTTTAGCACCCCCGAGCCGTCAGGTCCCCAGATCTGACGGCAAAAAGGCTGTGATAATTCATACCAAGCGCTTTCGTGAATAACCTTAGCCAACTAAATCAAGATCTTGGAGGTTATCCTTGAAGACGATAAGACTAACACTTCCCGATGTCGAGCCTGTAGCCATCTTTGGGCTCAACGATAGAAACCTGAGGAGGATTGAGGAGAAGTTCACCTCCCAGATAGTAGTGCGGGGGCGCAAGGTGATGGTAAAGGGTCAGGAAAAGGAGGTGGAGGAGATAAGGCTCCTCTTGCTTGACCTGATGGACCAAGCTAAAAGGGGTCATTTTTGCACCGAGGATGATGTCCGCTTCTTCCTGGAGAAGGTAAAGAAGGAGGGGAGCTCTAACTTGGAGTCACCGCCGTTTGTGCTTTCCTCCCGTTTAGAGGGAATAAGGCCAAGAACCCTGGGACAGAGGGACTACTTGGAGGCGATGGCCAAATTTGACATCGTCTTCTCCATTGGCCCAGCCGGGACAGGAAAGACCTACTTAGCAGTAGCTATGGCCGTCTCCTCCCTCAAGGAAAGGCTTATCCAAAGGATAGTCCTGGTTAGGCCAGCGGTGGAGGCCGGGGAGAGCCTCGGTTTTCTTCCCGGAGATTTCAAGGAAAAGGTGGATCCCTATCTTCGTCCCCTCTACGACGCCCTCTACGATATGCTCCCCCCGCAGAAGATGAGGAGATCCATAGAGGAGGGAGTAATTGAGATTGCCCCTTTGGCCTATATGAGGGGCAGAAACCTAAAGAGGGCCTTTGTCATCCTTGATGAGGCCCAGAATACAACTATCGCCCAAATGAAGATGTTCCTCACCAGATTGGGACCCCACTCCCGCGCGGTGATTACCGGAGACATAACCCAGATAGACCTGGGCGATCCCTCCTCCTCTGGGCTAATCCTCATCCAAAACATCCTCAAGGATGTCGCGGGGATAAAATTCATCTATCTTACCGAAAAAGATGTGGTCAGACACCGGCTAGTCCAAGAGATAATCAGGGCTTTTGATAGATATGAAAAGATCAAATAAGCCAAATTCCAAGCCCCCTCAGAAACAGAAAAACTGGTTTTACCAAATCCTCTTAGGGGTGATCACTATAGCCATCATCTCCGCCCTCTTCCCCAACTCATACCTCTACCAACCCATTGATATGCCCAAGTTAGGAGATATCTCCCACAAGGACGTCATCGCCCCCTATACCTTCCCAATCTTAAAGAGCGACGAAGAGCTGGCCAAGGAAACCGAGGAGGTGGCCTCTACTGCACCCCTGGTCTTCGATTTAGATCGGGGGTTGACCCAGACAAAACTTGCGGGGATAAAGAGGTTCTTTCAGCAGGTGAGAAGGCTTAGGGAAACATCTTCCCCAGATAGTTTGGCCCTTTTGATCCACCAATATCCCCTTATCCCTCCCAAGGTAATAGACTACCTGCGGGAAAAGGGGAAGGGGAGGAAGATAGAAAAAGAGGTCAAGGACCTCCTCGGCTACCTCTTCTCTCAGGGGATCGTGGGGTCTAAGAAAGAGGCCCTGGGGGGAAAACAAAGGGTGGTAATCATCCGCAACGGGAAGGAGGAGAGGGAGGTAAGCCCCAAGGAAATCCTGGATTTAGCTGCCGCAAGGGAAATAATCAGGGGGAAGATAAAGGGGGACTTCCCTGATGATGACTCCTCGGCCCAGATAGCTGCGGAGCTCTCCGCAGGTTTCCTCTTCCCCAATCTAAGGTTTAATCAGAAGGAGACAGAAAAGAGGGTTGAGGAGGCGATATCAAGGATATCCCCCCAGAAGGGCCTGGTCTTAAAGAATGAACGGATAATCGGCAGCCACGAGAGGGTAACAAAAGCCCATTTGGAGAAGCTCCGTTCCTTAGCCATAGCAAGGTCAAAGAGGGAAAGGGGGTTTCTAGCCCAAGGCCTCCCCTTAGTGGGGAGGTTCCTTATGGTCTCTCTCATCATCGGCCTCTTCTGCTCTTACCTCTTCTTCTTCCAGAGAAAGATCTTGGCCCAATTCGAAAAACTATCCCTCATTGCCATACTCTTCTGCTTCGTCTCCCTGACCACCTATATCATCTGCGGTTGGTTCAGCCTCAGCCCCTATCTTGTCCCGGTTACCTTGGTCTCTATGATCTTAGCCATCTCCCTCAATGCCCAGATAGGGATAATGGGAACGGTGACCGCGGGGCTCCTCTTAGGGGTGCAGCGCAGCTTTGACTTCTCCTCAGCTCTGGTCGCTATAGTAGGGGGAGTGATCGGTGCCTATAGCGTGCTTAGGCTCAGACAACGACATCAATTCTACAAACCAATGCTTTACATCTCCATCACCTATGTGATCACCATATTCCTGGTGGAGACCCTCAAGTTCTCCCCCTTGGCTCAGAGGTTTGAGCTCTCCAGTTGTGGAATCCTAAATGGATTTCTCTCTCCCCTCTTGGCTATGGGCTTTTTGCCCATCTTCGAACGGATCTTTGGGATAACCACGGATGTCACCCTTCTTGAGCTCTCTGACTTAAATCGGCCTATCCTCAGACGAATGGCTATCGAAGCCCCAGGAACTTACCATCATAGCCTGGCGGTGGGAAACCTGGCTGAAGCCGCCGCCGAGGCTATAGGGGCAAACTCCCTCTTGGCCCGGGTTAGCTCCTACTACCATGATATCGGAAAACTGGTGAAACCGGATTACTTCGTGGAGAACCAAACCCAGGGGAGGAAGAACCCCCATACAAAACTTGCTCCTACAATGAGCAGCCTTGTGCTGCTCTCCCATGTCAAAGAGGGAGTGGAGGAGGCCAAAAGGGAAAAACTACCCAAGCCAATAATCGATGTCATTCAGCAACATCATGGCACAACGACAATGGACTATTTCTATGAGAAGGCCAAGCAGATGGGGGCCGATGAGACGGTAAAGGATAAGTTCCGTTATCCAGGACCGAAGCCAGAAACGAAGGAGGCCGCCGTCATAATGCTGGCCGATGCCGTAGAGGCAGCCTCCCGCACCCTCACTGAAGCTACTCCGGCGCGGATCAAGGGGTTGGTAAAAAAGATCATTAACGACAAGTTCTCCTCTGGGGAATTGGAGAACTGTGAGATCACCCTGCGGGACCTCCATTTAATAGAGGAGAGCTTTGTCCGTGTCCTCACCGGTATGTTTCACCCGCGGGTTGAGTATCCCCCAAAGGGGAGGGCAAAATCGGAGGCCAGGCCCTAATGGAGGTCTGGATAACCAACATCCATCCCAAGGTAAAGCTCAGGCTGGAGAAGCTCCGCAGTTTAGCTTTAAAGGCCCTACCCCAAATGGATAAAGGGAGGTTGCACATCGTCCTTACAGATGATTCCTATATCACCAACTTAAACCGTAGGTTTACCGGAAGAACGGGCCCTACAGATGTCCTCTCCTTTCCCTTCCCCGCACAGAGGCTCCCCACAGAGGAGATGGTCTGGGGGGAGATCTACATCTCCTTGGACCGCGCTGCAGAACAGGCACGGGATTATGGAATCGGGTTGGAGGATGAGACTAGGAGGCTGATTATCCATGGGATACTCCACCTCTTAGGCTATGACCACGAAACCAACAAGGAGGCTAAGCAGATGAAAGAGAAGGAAGATCAACTCTTATCAGGTGAGCCCCGATGATTGAGATAGGTCTATTGCTCTTTTCCTTAGTAGTTCTGGCCCTGGTCAACTACACGCTTTCCCTTTACAGCAGTCTCACCCCGGAGAGGGCAGAAAGGATCTGGGGGGAGACAAGCAAGGAGGCGAAAAGGCTAAACGGACTCCTCTGCCAAAGGGGGAAGTTAACCTTGGGGATGGAGGGGCTAAGGCTCTTTTCCTATTCTGTAGGAATCCTTGGTTCCCTCAGCTTTTCCCTGAGGACCTTCGGTGGTTCACCCTTTGCTTGGGGAGGAGGACTTTTCGGGGGGTGGGTGATCCTCTACCTTATTGGCTGGATCATCCCCAAATTCCTCGCCTCTGGCTCCAAGGATTACCCCTCTAAGTTCGGCTTCCTCTGCCTAACCCTCTTTGGCCTCCTTTCCCCAATCTTCACCTTTACAGTGGGACTTCCCTTTCTTAAGCTAATAAAAAGGAGGGAGGAGGGACTCATCTCCACCTTGGAGAGGCTTCCCTCCCTCAAAGATGAGGGGAGGGAGCTGGAAGAGCTGGAGCAGGAGGAGAAGGAGATGATTCAAGGCATCTTCGAATTTGCTGATACTACGGTAAAGGAAGTTATGGTGCCCCGCATAGATGTGATCTCGGCAAGCCTTCAAAACAGCTTAGAGGAGGTCTTAGACCTGATTGTAAAGTATGGCCACTCCAGAATCCCTCTCTATGATGGGAAGATAGACAATATAGTGGGCATCATCTATGCCAAGGACCTCCTGCAAAACCTCCATCAGAAGGGGAAGAACTTTTCCCTCCAGAAGGTTGCCCGCAAAGCCTATTTCGTGCCGGAAAGCAAAGGGATCAACGAACTCCTCCGCGAGTTTAAGAGAAAAAAGATCCATATGGCAGTGGTGGTTGACGAATATGGAGGAACTGCAGGAATAGTTACCTTGGAGGATCTCTTAGAGGAGATCGTTGGTGAGATCCAGGATGAATATGACCGGGAAGAGCAGTTGATTACCCCCTTAAGGGAGGGAACCTATTTGGTAGCGGCTATGGTCTCTATCGATGATCTCAATGAGCAGTTGGAGATTGACCTCCCCACCCAGGATTACGAGACCCTGGGAGGATTCCTCTATGATCTGGCGAATAGTATCCCCCAAGAGGGGACAGAGCTGGAGTATGAGGGCATCAGATTCTTAATCAAGGAAGTCAAGGGACAGAGAATAACCAAGGTAGAGTTGGAACTCCCTTCGGCAAAAATTGAAAAGAAAAACCTTGACAAGGCTGAAAATTGACCTTATATTTAAATAAATCATTGCGGGGTGGAGCAGTCTGGTAGCTCGTTGGGCTCATAACCCAAAGGTCGGAGGTTCGAATCCTCCCCCCGCTACTAAACCTGCAGGGGCTTTCCCAAGCCCCTTTTTCTTTCTCCCACCCAATTTTGTGAATCCTTACCTATCCCCTACCGAAAAAGAGGTTGACTTTTGGGGCAAGGGGAGCAATATTATCCCCAGGCGTACAAGACCATCGGTGACAACCTAAAACCCAATTCTGTTGTTTTTCCTCGATCAATCATTGGTATGGAGAATGGGCGAAGTAGTTGGTTTAAAGGACCTCTTGGAGGCCAGGAAGCGATGGGAAGGCAAGAGGGTAGTCTTCACCAATGGCTGTTTTGATCTCCTTCATATAGGCCATATCCATTGTCTGCGGGAGGCAAAGAAGTTAGGGGACTTCCTCATCGTTGGGTTGAATAGCGATTCTTCGATGAGGAGGGTTAAGGGGGAGAGGAGGCCAATAGTTCCCCAAGGGGAGAGGGCAACTATCCTCGCCTCCCTGGAGATGGTGGATTATGTCTGTATCTTTGATGAGGAGACCCCTTACCGGTTAATCACCCTTCTTCAACCCGATTATATCGTTAAGGGGGGGGACTGGAAACCAGAAGATGTAGTGGGGAAGGACGTTGTGGAGAGCAGAGGTGGCCGGGTGGTGACTGTGAAGATCGTGGAGGAGAAAAGCACAAAGGGTTTGATCCAAAGGATCTTGGAGAGATATTGCCCGGATAAGGACAAAATTTTCAAAAGTTCCCTTGACAGGTAAAGGCTACTTTGCTATTATGTTTTAGAAGGGGAACGGACAGACTGTCCCTACAAATCTCTTCTATAATCATCCTCCCCTTAGTCCTCCCCCATCAAGGGGGAGGAAACTCCCTTGAATGCCGATGTGAGCAAGGGGTTCACTAATTATTACCGAATCAAAAAGGAGGCCGATTCTGGCTGGTCCAGACCTAAGCGATAGATTCCAGGTATTTGCCAAATTGGCCGGTAAGTTCATGGCCGAGGGGGATGTGGAGAAGGCAATATCCATCTGTAAGAAGGGCTTGGAGGTATACCCCCATTATCAGGAGGCCAAGCTCATCTTGGGGGAGGCTTATCTGACCAAGGGGATGTTTGCTGAGGCGAGGGGGAAGTTGGAGGAGGTGTTGAAGTCGGAGGGGGAGAACCTCCGCGCCCTCCAGGGCCTATTGGAGATAGCCCAAAGGGAAGAGGATATGGAGAGGGCCCTGCAACTCTCCCAAAAGATCCTCCAGATAGAGCCCTCTCATAGGAAGGCCAAAAGTTTTTTGGAAGAATATGAGGCGAAACAGGTCAGTGAACCGCAGGAGCCTTTGGCAGAGGAGAAACCTATAATCGAACCTCCCCCCTTGGAACCCATTGAGGCCCCCCCTGAGGAGGCGGAAAAAGCTGTAGAGGAAGTCGCGGAGGGGAAACCCTTAGAGATCCCGGCAGAGGAGGAGGCTGTCCCAGAGCCCCCGCAGTTGGAGGAAGAGGAGGTCCCTGCACCGGAAGGTGAGGAGGAGGCGAGGGAAGCCCCTCCCCAGGAGGGTATAGAGCAACCAACTATAGAGCCCACACCAGCTCCGCCCATAGAGGCCCCTGAAGAGGAGGAAAAACCCCCGCAGAGGGAAACCCTCCCGGAAGGGGTAGAGACTGCAGAGGAGAAGCCAGAAATCCCGCCTTCTGAGGGCGAATCCCCCCCACAGGAGGCAGCGGAGCCCGAAGCTCCCCCCCCTGGGCCAATAGAAGCTCCCCCCCCTCAACCGGAGGTGGTCGCCCCCCTAAAAGAGGAAGGCCTTCCTCAGGAAGAAGAGGAGGTGGAAACCCCTGCCCAGGAGGAAGCTTCCTCTGTGGGCTTGGAGGAGGGGATAGAGAGGTTAGAGAGTGAGTTTGCCGGGATAGAGACACCTACCTTAGCAGAGATCTATCGCAAACAGGGCCTTCTCCAGAAGGCGCTGGAGGTCTACACCAGGCTTTTGGAGAAAGAACCAAACAACCAGGAGTATAAGGACAGGATCGAAGAGCTGAGGAACCAAATGGAAGAGGCCGGAGATGAGGGCTAAGAGGTTAAGGATGTTGCTCGATTCCCTGGACGAGGCGGATGGATTTCTGATCACCTCCCTTCCGAACATCTACTGGCTAACTGGTTTCTCTGGCTCGGCAGGAACCGCCCTCGTCACCTCCCAGCGAAAGGTCTTCATCACCGACTTCCGTTATAAGGAACAGTCCGCCCAAGAGGTAGAGGGGTGGGAGATAGTCATCGCGGAGAAGAGGCTCTTTGACGAACTTCCCAAACTGGGGATCTTCACCGATGGTTTTAAGTTAGGTTTTGAGGCTGAACACCTTACCTACTATGGATATCAGAGGTTGCAGGAGGTTCTCCCAGGGGCCGATCTGATCCCCTGCAGGGGGAAGGTAGAGGGCCTGAAGTCGGTCAAGGATGAAGAGGAGATTCAAAGGATGAGGGAAGCGGCCAGGATCGCCGATGAGGCCTTCCAGGAGACCTTGAACCTAATCCATCCGGGGGTAAGGGAAAAGGAAATGGCCACAGAGCTTGATTACCAGATGAAGAAGAAGGGAGCGGAAAAACCCTCCTTTGAAACGATAGTGGCCTCGGGTTGGCGGGCGGCCCTTCCCCATGGTTTAGCCTCGGAAAAGGAGATCCGAGCCGGGGAGATGGTGATAATCGATTTTGGCGCAAGCTACCAGGGATACTGCTCGGATTGCACCCGCACGATCTTCTTAGGGGAACCCGATGAAAAGCAGAAGGGGATATACCAGTTGGTGCACCGGGCCCAGAAGGCTGGATTGGAAAGGGCGAGGGCAGGGGTTAAGGCCTCTGAACTGGATGGGATCTCCCGCAAGGTTATCGAGGAAGCAGGATATGGCTCCAACTTCGGCCACTCCCTGGGCCATGGGGTAGGGATCTCAGTCCATGAGGAACCCCGGGTATCGGCCCAAAGCGAGACGGTCCTCAAGGAGGGGATGGTGATCACCATCGAGCCAGGGGTCTACATCCCTAACTGGGGAGGGATAAGGATTGAGGATATGGTGGTCATCAGAAGAGATGGCCCTGAGATCTTAACGAATCTATCCAAAGACCTGGTTCAACTGTGAGGCTGAGCTATGGCTACCACCGCTGATTTCAGGAATGGGATGGTCATCAGTTTAAAGGGCAATCTCTACACTATTGTAGAGTTTCTCCACGTCAAACCCGGTAAGGGAGGGGCCTTTGTGCGCACAAAGCTGAAGAGGCTCTCCGACGGAAGTGTCTTAGAGAAGACCTTTCGGGCCGGGGAACGGGTTGAAGAGGCGAGGGTGGAGAAGAGGCCCATGCAATACCTTTACCACGCTGAAGGTTTATACTACTTTATGGATAGCTCTACCTATGAGCAGTTGCCGATATCAGAAGCCGGCTTGGGAAGGGAGAAGTCCTTCCTCAAGGAGGGCGCGGAGGTTACCGTCTTGACCCATAACAACGAAGCCATTGGAGTTGAACTGCCCATCTTTGTTGAGCTGGAAGTTGTGGAAACGGAACCCGGAGTGAGGGGGAATACAGTATCCGGGGGCACGAAGCCGGCCAAGTTGGAGACTGGGGCCACTATCCAGGTCCCCCTCTTTGTCCAAAGGGGGGATCGGGTAAAGGTGGACACCAGAGAGGGGACCTATATAGAGAGGGTCTAAGATGCGCGAATCTAAGTTGAGGAAATTGGTCAAATTGGTGGAAGAGAGCAATATAGATGAGCTTGAGCTATCCAGGTGGGGAACTAAGGTAAGGATTATCAGGCGAAGGAGGGAGAAGGAGGAGAAAACCCCCTTAGCCCAGGGGGAAGACCACAGCCCCACCCAGGTGATGGAGGTGGCCAATAAGGAAGAGGCCCAACCTAAGGAGGGCCCCCAAGGGAACCATTATGAGATAAGATCACCAATGGTCGGCACATTCTACCGCGCCCCTGCTCCAGAGGCAGAACCCTATGTAGAGGAAGGCCAGATCGTGAAGAAAGGGGATACGGTCTGTATTGTAGAGGCAATGAAGCTGATGAACGAGATCGAATCAGAAGTTTCCGGGAGGATAGTGAGGATCTTAGTGGAGAACGCCCATCCAGTGGAGTATGACCAACCCCTCTTCTTGGTAGAGTTAACAACTTAAAGCAAAATATTCAGGATAAACCAAAGGCAATTATGGACTTAAGAGAGTTACTCCAGGAGATGTTGGAAAAGAAGGCCTCAGACCTTCACCTCAGGGTAGGGATGCCCCCGGTCTTCCGCATAGATGGAAGGCTTTTCCTTAAGGATGCCCCCCCAGTTGACCTCGAGGGGATGAAGGAGATAATTGGTCAGGCCCTGAGCCCGGAGCAAGGCGATGGTTTTTACAAAAGGAAGGAGCTCGATCTGGCCTTGAGCGTATCCAAGCTGGGAAGGTTCCGGGTAAACCTCTATTATCAAAGGGGGACTCCCGGTATGGCCGTCAGGGCAGTGAAACGGGTCATCCCCAGTTTTGAGGAGCTCAACCTCCCTCAGGTGGTGAAGAAATTGGCCGAAGAACAGAGGGGGTTAATCTTAGTTACTGGAACCACGGGGTCGGGAAAATCCACTACCTTGGCCTCTATGGTTGATCATATTAACGAGATCCGCCGGGCAAACATCTTGACCATTGAAGATCCCATTGAGTATGTACATATAAACAAAAAGAGCATTATCTACCAGAGGGAATTAGGGGGGGATACCGAGGGCTTTGCCACCGCTCTCAGGCAGGCCTTCAGACAGGACCCTGATGTCATCCTTTTAGGGGAGATAAGGGATATGGAGACGATGTCCATCGCCTTGACTGCCGCAGATACCGGCCACCTGGTCCTCTCCACCCTCCATACATTGAATGCCATTGAGACCATCAACCGCATCATTTCCTTCTTCCCCCCTCATCAGCATCAACAGATCAGGCTCCTGCTCTCCGGGGTGCTCAAAGCGATCATCTCTCAGCGGCTCCTAAATATGGCCGATGGGAAAGGGAGGGTTCCAGCAGTAGAGGTATTGGTAAGCACGGCATCGGTCAGAGACTATCTCATCGATCCCCTCAAGACTCCACAGATCATCGATCTAATGGAAGCAGGTCAGACCCAGTATGGAATGCAAACCTTTGATCAATCCATTATGAAGCTCTATCAGCAAGGGTTAATCACCTACGCAGATGCCCTTCTCAACAGCACAAATCCAGATGACTTCGAGCTCAAAGTCAAGGGGATTACCGGAGCAGCAGACCGCAGATGGACGGAGTTTCAGAAAAGCGAGGGGGCAGATTCCCCATCCCTTAGCTAAAATTGTTCTCTAAGGTCCTGATCGCCAATCGGGGCGAGATTGCCCTGAGAATCATCTACGCCTGTAAGGAATTGGGGATAAGGACGATTGCCGTCTATTCCCAGGCCGATCTCCATAGCTTACATGTCCGCTTTGCCGATGAGGATGTCTGCATTGGCCCCCCACCAGCGGAGAAGAGCTATCTCGATCCCCGGAGGATCATCAGCGCTGCCGAGGTAACAAATGCAGATGCCATTCACCCCGGGTATGGATTTTTAGCCGAGAACCCCAACTTTGCGGAGATATGTGAGTCGGTGGGGATTACCTTCATTGGCCCCACCTCGGAGATGATCAGGAAGATGGGTGACAAGGCCTATGCTAAGGAGGCGATGAAGAGGGCAGGGGTTCCGGTAATCCCTGGCTCAGACGGAGTGGTAGGAGACTTGGAGGAGGCGGTGAAGCTAGCCCGGGGGATTGGATTCCCGGTTATGGTAAAGGCCCGCTCAGGGGGAGGGGGGAAAGGGATGAGAATAGTAAGGGATGAGTGGGAACTGCGCAGGGCCTTTGAGATAACCCGTACGGAGGCCAAGGCAGCCTTTGGAGACCCAGAGGTCTACTTGGAGAAGATCATTGAACATCCCCGGCATGTGGAGGTGCAGATCTTGGGCGATGGCGAGGGTGAAGTCATCCATTTAGGGGAGAGGGAGTGCTCCATCCAGAGGAGACATCAGAAACTGGTTGAAGAATCCCCTTCACCTGCGGTGACCCCTAAGCTGCGGGAGAAGATGGGGAAGACTGCGGTAAAGGCAGCAAGGGCGGTAAGGTATAAAGGGGCAGGAACGGTAGAGTTTCTTCTCGATGCGGAGGGCAATTTTTACTTTATGGAGATGAACACCAGAATCCAAGTGGAGCATCCGGTCACTGAACAGGTGAGTGGGGTGGACCTGGTCAAGGAACAGATAAAGATTGCCTCTGGTGAACCCCTAAGCTTTGCTCAGGAAGAGATCAACCTCAAAGGACATGCCATTGAGTGCAGGATAAATGCAGAAGATCCTGCCAACGGGTTCAGGCCTTCTCCGGGGGAGATAACCAGTTTTCACATACCGGGTGGGCCAGGGATAAGGGTGGATACCCACGCCTATGCCCAGTATATCATTCCCCCCTATTATGATTCGATGCTGGCCAAACTCATCGCCTATGGGGGGACGAGGGAGGAGGCAATTGTGAGGATGAGGAGGGCCCTGGAGGAGTTCATAGTTGAGGGGGTAAAAACCACTATCCCCTTCCATCAGAAGGTCTTAATGGACCAAGATTTCGTTAAAGGGGATTTTGATACCTCCTTTGTGGAGAGGTTGGAGGGTGCCAATGAAAGAGATTGATTCTACGATTCAGTTCATCCGTAAGAGGGATGGCCGGCTGAGCCGTTTTAACAGCGAAAAGATCAGAGAAGCTATCTCCAAGGCGATGAAGTCGGTAAAGGCATTTGAACCCCAGGAGGCAGCTAAGGTCACCCATCAGGTCGTCACCGTTTTAGAAGTTATCTACAAGGATGGACGAATCCCCACCGTAGAGAATGTGCAGGACTTAGTGGAGAAGGTGCTCATCGAGAGAGGAAAGGCCGAGGTTGCTAAGGCCTATATACTCTATCGGGAACAACATGCCAAGCTCAGGCACGCCCGTGCGCTCTTCTCTGAAGCCCTCAATATAGTCGATCGCTACCTCTCAAAGGAGGACTGGAGGGTGAGGGAAAACTCCAATATGAGCTACTCCCTCCAAGGGCTGAACAACCACATCACCTCCTTGGTCACTGCCCAATATTGGTTGGAGAGGATATATCCCCAGGAGGTGAGAGAGGCCCATAGCCGAGGGGATTTCCATATCCATGACCTGGGTCTCCTCTCCGTTTACTGCTGTGGTTGGGACCTCCAGGACCTTCTGCGCCGCGGTCTGGGCGGAGTTGTGGGGAAGACGGAGAGTAAGCCTCCCAAACACCTGAGGGCTGCCTTGGGGCAAGTGGTCAACTTCTTCTATACCCTTCAGGGGGAAGCTGCCGGAGCCCAAGCATTTTCCAACTTCGACACCCTCTTGGCCCCCTTCATCCGTTATGATCAGCTTGACTACCGGGAGTTAAAACAGGAGATGCAGGAGTTCCTCTTCAACGTAAACATCCCCACCCGCACAGGCTTTCAAACCCCCTTCACTAACATCACTATGGACTTGGAACCACCAAGTAGCCTACGGGATGAGCCAGTTATCATTGGGGGTAATCCCCAAAAGGAGGTATATGGTGAGTTTCAGGAGGAGATGGATCTCTTCAATTCAGTATTCTGCGAGCTGATGATGGAGGGAGACGCCAAGGGGAGGGTATTCACCTTCCCCATTCCTACCTACAACATCACCAAGGACTTCCACTGGGATAACCCCAAGTTAAATAGGCTCTGGGAGATGACCGCCAAGTATGGGACCCCTTACTTCTCCAATTTTATCAACTCCGATATGAATCCGGATGACGCCCGCTCTATGTGCTGCCGATTAAGGTTGGATAACAGGGAGCTCCGCAAGAGGGGGGATCTCCTCTCCCTCAAGCTCTCTTCCTCATCTCAGAAAAGGGAGAGGGCCACCTATCGAGGAGGTGGCCTCTTCGGGGCCAATCCCCTTACCGGGAGCATTGGAGTGGTCACGATCAACCTTCCCCGTTTGGGATATCTCTCCTCGACAGAAGAGGAATTCTTTGACCGACTCTTAGACCTTATGGAGATAGCTAAGGTAAGCTTAGAGGTGAAGAGAAAGGTCTTGGAGCGCTTTACAGAAGAGGGCCTCTATCCCTATTCCAAGGTATACTTAGAGGCGATTAAGGAGAACTTCGGTAGCTGGTGGGCCAACCATTTTTCCACCATCGGAGTTGTGGGATTGAACGAAGCCGCGGTTAACCTCTTGGGGGTAAACATCGGCAACCCAAAGGGGAGGGACTTCGCCATCCAGACCCTTCAATTTATGCGCCAACAACTATCCCGTTTCTCCGAGGAGACTGGCAACCTCTACAACTTAGAGGCTACTCCAGCGGAAGGGACTTCCTATAGGTTAGCCCGCATAGACAGGGAACAATATGCCGACATCTTCACCCAGGGGGATGAGGAGCCCTATTATACCAACTCCTCCCAACTGCCTGTTGGCTATACAGAAGACCTCTTTGAGGCCCTGAGCCTGCAGGACCCCCTGCAAACGATCTATACGGGGGGAACTGTCTTTCATTGCTATGTGGGAGAAAAAATAGATGACCCTCAGATGTGCAAGCTCTTGGTGAGGAAGATAGCGGAGAACTTCAAGCTTCCCTATTTCACCATCACCCCCACCTTCAGCATTTGTCCTGTCCACGGCTACATCCCCGGGGAACATCAGTTTTGTCCCTATGAACATACCCCAGAGGAACTGGAGAGATATGGGGTGGAGACCTTAGAGGAGGTTGGAACTTAAAATGGAAACCCAAGTAAAGAAGGAAAAGGAACTGCGGACAACAAGCAGAATAGTGAAGAAGGTCCCTTGCGAGGTTTACAGTAGGGTAGTGGGTTACTATCGTCCAGTGGCCAACTGGAATTTAGGAAAACAGCAGGAATTTGAGGAGAGGAAACCATTTAAGCTGAAATAAAACTGTGGCTGGCAGTGGGATAGTTATGAGCGCAAAAATTTATTTAGCCACTTAGAGGGTAAAGGGGAGTCTCCGCCACAGATTGAGGTAGGCGATAAAACTCCCCATTTTTGGTGAGAAAAAGGGTAACCTCTCACAAGAGAAGTTGAATGACCCAAAAGGAATAATATGCCAATCGATATTGGGAAAGAATAGTAATTTAAAAGCTGAGTTAGAGAAAGAAAATAAGTATATTTATTTAATTACTGCTAGAGCCCAACAACATAAAAGAAAAACTGTCCAATTAAGAAACTGTATCCAATACCCATAAAAATCCTGAGGCAAGCTAAGATTTTCTTCTCTTGAACAAATAAGGGATGGAAGAGATCCATGAATAAGAAAGCAGTTTTCGCTCTCATAGTTTTGCTCGGATTTTTGAGTGTTGGGTTGGCTTATGGTTCTGACGATTACGGAGGCCACCTATATCTCTTCCGGTTTGTAAGGAATATCGGCCCTTCAGGTTTTTATGGTTCTGATCCCAAGGCTATGGGAATGGGCAATGTCCACTCTTCCGGATTAGAGGACGCCTCAGCAATCTGTTGGAACCCCGCTGGGGCGGCACTGTTGGAGGGGGCAAATGCCACACTCGTCTATGGGTATAGTAGCAGAAATGGGATAAGAGTCAGAAACAACTATGAGGAGATAGCCGATAGCGATTACAGATATAACCACCATCATATGGTAGATGGATTTATGACCTTTTCCACCCCACTGTTTACAGTTGGACTGAGCTATAGCCCAATTTTTGCTATACCAATTGATGTAAAGTTGTTGATGGCCCCCAAAGCCACTCACCTTGGACACCTAAACTGTGATGCCTTTACCTTAACACTAGCTCGTCGGCTAAGAAAAAACATAGCGATAGGGATAAATCTCTCCTACATTCACACCGATGGCAGGCTGGAGATCGATTATGAGCCACAGAAACAGACTGATGCCCTTGGGAATATAATAGGCGAGTTTCATCCGAAACATCTCAACTCATTGTCTGGTAATGGATTTGGCTACGATTTTGGCCTATATTTCAGGCCGAATAGAAAGCTATCGCTTGGGCTGGTGGCGAAAAGATATGGGAAGGTTCACTGGGATGAGTCCCATTCTTTATTCTTAATTGGCTATCAAAGTGACCAGGAGAATGTTCCCAATGAATTCCATGGAAAGGCAGATGGATATTTCACCATACCAGACAGGTATGGAGCAGGGGTTTCCTTTAACCCCTTTAAGTCATTGTGGTTTGCTGGAGAGGTGGTTTATGTAAAGGGATCAGAGGCAAGATGCATGGTCGAAGATGAGAAGACAGTTTTTATTGACTCCTCTCAGGCGGATATTTACCATAACCAGTTGATAAATTACAACTGGAAGGATAGAACAGAACTTCATTTTGGCATGAGATTTAAGATAAATGAGCATATCCCTCTGAGGCTTGGATTCTTCACCTCACCAGATTACAAGAGTCTTCCCTTTTCCACTGGGATCCAATATTCCCTTACCTTGGGCACAGGTTTTCACAAGGGTTTTTATCAGTTCGACATCTCCTATGCAGACGGCAGGATACTGTCGCCTGGTGACAACAGCGGATTTTCCCTCATTCTCTCGACCTCGTTGAAGATAAAGTAAAAAGAGGTAAAGCAAATGAGAAGGTTTAGTTCTCTCATTTTATTGGTTTCAATCGGTTTGATTATAGGGTGTTGGAAAAATCCTACAAAACCGGAGCAAAATCCCTTCCTCAGCATCTTGAGGTATGAAGTAGAACACGGCGTAGAACTCGAGTCTTTTAATCTCCTTTCAGACAGAGGGGTCACAAGGCTTGAATGGGAGACAAAAGAGGAGAGGAAGATCTTAGGCTTCAACCTTTATGGCAGTCCCACCAGAGCCAAAGGTTACACCAAGATAAATGAGAACTTGGTGATCGGCCAGACCCCCTATGTATATCCCTTGAGAGACAATTCAAACTGCTACTATAAACTTGCTGTAGTTGATATAAATGAAAAGGAGATGGTCTGTGGATTTTTAGCAAAAGATTCTGATGACCCTCCTGCCTCCCACATCTACAATCTATCTCAAAACTTCCCCAATCCCTTCAATCCCCAGACAGATATTGAATTTGATCTACCAGAATCTACTTCGGTCTCCTTGAAAGTGTTTGATACTGTTGGCAAAAGGGTTATTACGCTTTTGGATGGAGAAGCAGGCTCTGGTCATCACAGTTTAACTTGGGATGGGAGGGATGAAGAGGGGAAGGAAGTTGCCAGTGGGGTTTATTACTATCGCCTACAAGCTGGGGGATACAGTGCAACGAGAGCCATGCTACTTCTGAAGTAGGCTCTTTCCTCTGAAAGAGGAGCTAAAAGATGGGTGCCAAACCGCGGAAATCCTGGCGAGATAAGTTAGCAGATAGTAAAGATCTACCAAGAGTAGAAAAGATCAGCGAAAAGTTGAGCAAGAGGTGGGGGAAAGGGACGGTTGTCATCCCGGCCCCAAAAGAGGTTGATGAGATTATGAGGGAAGTCCCCCAAGGTAAGCTAATTACCATAAATCAAATTCGGGCGAAACTTGCCCATAAACATAACGCTACAATTGGATGCCCGATGACCACTGGAATCTTCGCCTGGATTGCGGCCAATGCTGCAGAAGAGACAGCAGCCGCAGGGATAAAGGATATCACCCCTTACTGGCGGACCCTAAAAACGGGTGGCATAATAAACGAGAAATATCCAGGGAGAGTGGAGGCTCAAAGGAAGCTTTTGGAAAGGGAAGGACATAAGATTATCCAAAAGGGCAAAAGATATGTCGTAGCCGATTTTGAGAAATACTTAGTGAGCTTTAACTTTGAGTAGAGGTTCCAGAGCCCAGTGGAAAAAAACAGATAAGCAAAATTACTCACCATCCTTTCTATTCAGTCCTTAGCGCACCACGTTGGCAAAGTTCTCTATAGGGGCTTCGCCCCCCTGGAGTTCCGCAAACAACTGAACCTTATAGAAGTAAAGCTCGATCCACCACTCCGATAATGGGTCAGCCCCTTATCTTTCCGCTTGCTTTTCCCTCCTCTGCTTCTTATCTTAGCCTTGCCATGTGGAAGAAGATTTTCCCCTTCTTACTTTTCTTTCTCTTGGCTTCCTCGGCCAGGGCTCAATACTATTTCGGAAAAAATAAGATCCAGTATACCCAATTCGACTGGAGGGTGATGGAGACCAGCCACTTTCGGGTCTATTTCTACCCAGAAGAGGAAGAGGTGGCCGGGATTGCCGCGCGCATAGCAGAGGAAAGCTATCAGGACCTGGAGAGCAAATTCAATTATACCCCTTCCCACAAGATTCCCCTCATCCTCTACAGCACCAAAAACTACTTTCAGCAGACAAATGTGACCCCCCTCCTCCTACCAGAGGCGGTAGAAGCATTTATGGAGCAAATCAAGGGGAGGGTGGTGGTTCCCTTTGAAGGTTCCTATTCCAAACTGAAGCACTCAATAAAACATGAACTCGTCCATGTATTCACCTTCGAAAAGTTGAACAAGGTGCTCAAAGACCACCACAAGTATAACTTCAGAGGCCCTCCCCTTTGGTTCACCGAGGGGATAGCCGAATATTGGTCCGTGGGCTGGGATGAGGAAGCGGATATGGTGATGAGGGATGCGATTATCTCAGGAGAGTTCGTTCCCCTTTCCCAGATGGCCCAGATCGAGGGAACTTACCTTATGTATAAGGAAGGGCAGTCATTCCTCAGGTTTATCTCTCAAACATATGGGGAGGAAAAGCTATGGCTCCTCTTAGAGAATTGCTGGAAAGCAAATGATCTAAATGGCGATTTTAAAAATACCTTAGGCAAGGACCTAAAGACTTTGGATAAGGAGTGGAGTTGGTGGTTAAAGAAATCCTACTTCCCCCAGATGAAGGGGAGCGATCTCCCGGAGCTGGCTGCGGTCAAGTTGACCTCTCAGGGGATAAATGTAAAACCAGCCGTCTTCCAGCCTGACTCCGGTGAAGAAGAGGTAGTCTTTAAATCGAGCAGAATGGGTTATTCGAACATCTATTCCATTCCCCCTCGGGGAGAGGAGGGAGGGGTCAAGCTCTTAGTGAAAGGGGAGAGGGCGGAAGAATTCGAATCCCTTCACCTCCTCAGGGGGAGGATGTCCATCTCCCAAGAAGGGAAACTTGCCTTCGTGGCCAAGAGGAATGAAGGGGATGTCCTCTACCTTTACGACTTAAAGCGGGGGAGGGTGGAGAGATGGTTTGGCTTCCCCGAACTCATCTTCCTCTCCTCACCCAGTTGGTCACCTGACTCTAAGCGGATAGTCCTGGTGGGAGCTGACAAATCGGGCCTTCATGACCTCTACCTCGTTGAATTAAACGATGGGAGACTCCACAGGCTTACCAAGGATATCTACGATGAGCGAGAACCATCTTGGTCCCCATTAGGGGAGGAAATATGTTTCAGTTCTGATCGAGGCTCCTGGGGTAAGGATGGATACTACAACCTCTTCTCCTATAACCTTGAAGATGGGAAGATTACTCAGCTTACCTGGGGGCCCCATCACGACCTTTCCCCGTCCTTTTCCCCCAATGGAGGGGAGATCGTCTTCGCCTCAGATAGAGAAGAAGGGATCTTCAATCTTTATCTCTTGAAGGGAGAAAGGATAGTAAAGGCAACCAATCTCCTCACCGGGGCATTTGATCCCTGCTGGGGAAGAGAGGGGAAAGAGCTATATTTCTCCGTCTATGAGGGATATAGCTACCAGATATACAGAAAAAGTTTGGAGGATACGTTAGTGGTGGGGGATTCCGCACCGCAAGAAGGGAAATCCTGGAGCCCACCTTCGATTGCTGGAACCATCACCCAGGCCAGTGTAAGATACAGGAGAAAGTTCTCCTTAGACCTCGCTCAAAGCGCAATGGCCTACAACCTGCATAGGGGAGCTGTTGGAGGAATTCAGGCCGTGGTTAGCGATGTCTTAGGCAATCACCAATATTACTTCCTTCTGGGGAATACCGCTCGCACAAGTGCCGATTTCTTCTCCAGCTTTAATTTAGGGGCCTGGTACCTAAATTTAGAACACAGGTTCAACTATGGCACTGGCCTTTTTCACTTCTACGATGAGTATTATGATGATTACGAAGGCTGGTATTCGGAGAGGGAATACGGTGGATTGGCCAGCCTCAGCTATCCCTTGACCAAATTTGAGAGGGCAGAGGCCAGTTTTCTTTTCAGACGTTCAGAAAAGAAACCCTGGTGGAGGGAGAAACCAAGGAAGGCTTTTCTCTCCACCGTTTACCTCTCCCTAATCAAGGATACCTCCCTCTGGGGAGGGGTTGGGCCCATTGATGGTCTCAGGTTCAACCTCAGCTTGGCCCTAACCGTTGATCCCTTTCATTTGGAAGTTTATGACCGTTATCTCTCCATAGACCTAAGGAATTACCTCCGGCTGACCAGGAGAAGTTGTTGGGCCTTCCGTATAGTGGGAAGGACATCTCAGGGCAAGGAACCGCAAAGGTTCTATATGGGAGGGAGTTGGAGTATGAGGGGATATAAGAGGAGGTCATTTATGGGACGCCATCTTCTCCTCATCAACAATGAACTTCGCTTCCCCCTATTGGATCGGCTTCTTATGGCTTCCCCTATAGGGGATTTCGACTTTAGGGGGATAAGGGGGGCCCTCTTCTTCGATATGGGAAATGCCTGGGAAGAGGACTTAGATGGGCTTAAGGGGAGCATTGGCGTAGGGTTTAGGGTTGGTCTCGGCTACTACACTGCCCTGAGGTTCGACTGGTCAAAGACCACTGATTTTCAATCTTTGGACCGGGGGGTAAGGTTTAACTTCTTCTTTGGCTGGGATTTCTGATGGGCAGAAGGGGTAGAAACTTTCCGTCCCTCCTCCTCTTCTCCCTCCTCCTCTTGCCTTCCCTTAATTCGGAGACTCCGGTTGTTCATCTTGTTTGGCGGAGGAAGGTAGGGCCGATGGTTTCCTCACCTCGGATCTTTGGGGAGCAAATTGTTCTGGGGACATCCAAAAAGGTCATCTATATCCTTCGGCCCAGGGATGGGAAAGTGATCTCGAAACTAAGGCTGAAGGGCTATCCGGCCTCTGCCCCCTCCTGTGAAGGGGAAACAATATTCATCTCCACCCAGAAGCAGGATGGCGTCCTGGCTTTGCTGGGGGAGAAAACCCTCTGGCGGACGGAGGTCCCCGATCCCCTCACCCAACCTGTAGTAGAGGAGGGGAAGATCTGGGTAGGCTCGGGGAGGGGATGGCTTTACTGCTTGGATTCCTCTGACGGAGGGATGTTATGGAGATATAAGGCCAAAGGACCAATTTACTCCACTCCCCTATTCGAAGAGGGTGAGGTCTACTTTGGGGATGGAGAGGGACATATCTATTGCCTAAATGCAGAAGATGGGAAACAACTTTGGATGTTTAATGCCTTCTCCCCTATCTTCTCTCCCCTGGGAAGCCACCAGGGGCGAATCCACTTTGGTACCTATAGCGGCAAATTCTTCTCCTTGGATAAGGCAAGCGGGGAGAAGCTCTGGGACTTTCAAACCGCAGGAAACATTCTCTCCCCCCCTTCTTTCTGGAAGGGAAAGGTGCTCTTTGGCTCAAATGATCGCTCCCTCTACTGTCTGGACGAGGAGTCCGGAAGGCTCTGCTGGAAGTTTCAGACTGGCGGTCTGGTGCACTCATCACCGGTCCCCCTTTGGGGATACCTCTTCTTCGGCTCCTTTGATGGGAACATCTATGCCCTGGACGGAGAGGGAAAACTCAGATGGCAATGCAAATTGGGGGGGAGCATCAGGTTTTCACCCCTCCACGCCCGGGAGCTAATATTGGTGGGGGCAGATGACGGCTGGCTATATGCCTTTGGCAGATAAGGCCGATAAAGACAAGAAATGGGTGAGCTATATCGTAGGTGGGAGACTTGAGTCAGCTCCCCGCGCGCATCTATTAAAATTTCTGTAAACCCTGTCACAGGAAAGGGGAGTATGGAAAGTTACAAGAGACTTTACAAATCCCGGAAGAATAAGACCTTGTGTGGGGTCTGTGGTGGCCTGGGGGAATATTTAGGGGTGGATCCGGTTTTGGTGAGGATTCTGTGGATCCTCTTCGCCCTGGGGGGTGGGTCAGGAATCCTGGCATACCTAATTGCCTGTTTAATCATCCCCTCCAATCCTTCTGAAGGTTCGGCCGATCTATCCGCAGGTAATTCTCCAAGCCGAAGGGCCTGGTGGGGGCTCATCCTCGTAGTCCTCGGTTTCTTCCTCCTTTTGGTTAACTTCAAACTCCTCTCCCTTTGGCTCTGGGGATTATGGGGACTGAGCTGGAAGCTCGTCTGGCCGCTCTTCCTCATCCTTTTGGGGGTGGCCATCATCCTCCGGAAAGGTGGTGGGGAGGAGAAGAGAAGGCTTTATCGCTCTCGCCAGGAGAGGATAATCGGGGGAGTATGTGGAGGTTTGGGCAGTCGCTTTAATCTCGACCCTGTCCTCTTCCGCTTGGCCTGGGTAGTAGGCACATTTGCCTCCTGGGGGGTGGGCATCGTGGCCTATATAGTAATGGTCTTCATCATCCCTGAGGAGCCGATTGATGGCGAGCAATAGGCAACTTTCCAAACTGCCTCCGTACCCCTCCTGTTTTGTCTGCGGTAATAAGGGGCTAAAGTTAGATTTCCAGGGAACAGATGGATATGCAGAGGCTGAACTAATTCCCCCTCCTGGGTTTGAAGGCTATGAGGGCTGGCTCCACGGGGGAATGACGGCTACCCTTTTGGATGAGGTTATGGCCAAGGCTGTCTCCACTTGGGAGGAGGAAGTGGTTACCGCTCGGTTGGAGATAAGGTATAGACTCCCCATCGAGAGGGGGGAGAGGCTCAAACTAAAGGGAAAAGTTGTGGGCAAAAAGGGGAAGGTGTTTTTGACCAGGGGAGAGGTTACCGCCGAGGGGAAAGGGATTGTCGCCCAGGCCGAAGGGAGGTATATCCTCCTACCCCGAAGGGGGTGAGAACCAGGTGCACCTGAGGTGATCCAGGTAGAGGAAACAAGCCCAGCAACTTCACCAGAAAAACTAAAGTATAAAGGAGGATCTAATGGAATGGAGATGGAATTTCTCCCAAGCTGCCCTTAAGGTAAAGAGCTCAGCGATTAGGGACCTTCTCAAACTCACCCAGCAACCGGATGTCATCTCCTTCGCGGGAGGTCTGCCAGCCCCAGAGCTCTTTCCAGTGGAGGGAATAATGGAGGCAAGCGACTATGTCCTCAAACACGAGGGACAGTTTGCCCTGCAGTACAGCACCACAGAGGGTTATAGGCTTTTGCGCAGGTTCTTGGCCAAGAGGATGACCCAAAAGGGAATAGTGGTAGATGAAGATGAAATTTTGATTACTGGCGGTTCCCAACAAGGCCTTGACCTCTTGGGTAGGCTCTTCTTGGAGGAGGGAGACTGGATTATCTCCGCCCAACCCACCTATGTAGGGGCCATTCAAGCCTTCAACGCCTATGGGGTCAAATTTCATACTATCCCCTTAGACAAGGATGGGATAAAGGTGGATTTGATCGAAGAGGCGATAAAGGAAAAGAATCCAAAATTTATCTATGTTATCCCCACCTTCCAGAACCCGGGCGGGGTTACCCTTTCAGTAGAAAGGAGAAAGAAATTGGTGGAGATCGCCAGGAGATACCAGGTCCCCATAGTGGAAGATGACCCATACAGTGAGCTCAGATACGAGGGGGAGGACCTTCCCACCCTCAAGGCCCTGGGGAGTGATGTGGTGATCCTCTTGGGAACATTCTCCAAGATCGTCTCCCCTGGATTGAGAACTGCCTGGGTAGCAGCCGCCGCGCCAGTCATCGAAAAGCTGATTAAGCTCAAACAAGGGGCCGATCTACATACGAATACATTCGCTCAGTATATCCTCCACCAGTTTCTGAAAGGCGGTGGCCTGGACAAACATATTAAGATCCTGCGCGAAGAGTATGGGCAGAGGAGAAGGGTTATGTTGGAAGCATTACGGGAGAACTTCCCCCCTAAGGTGAAGTGGACCTCCCCGCAAGGTGGGCTCTTCCTCTGGGTAGAGCTTCCCTCTGGGGCAGACGCTACAGCACTTCTTTCGGAGGCCGTCAAGGAGAAGGTGGCCTATGTACCTGGTCCCGCTTTCTTCCCTAATGGGGGCGGAGAGAATACCCTTAGATTGAATTTCTCCAATGCTTCCCCTAAGCTGATTAGGGAAGGGGTAAAGAGATTGGCCAAGGTCTTCTCCGCGAAGATCGGGTAGATTATCCTCAAGAAGGTTACGCTAATTCCAGTTC
The DNA here is from genome assembly GCA_029932675.1 of bacterium. GTDB lineage: Bacteria > SM23-81 > DAOVCL01 > DAOVCL01 > DAOVCL01 > DAOVCL01. The sequence continues at coordinate 25,237 of JAOZPP010000003.1, read as the reverse complement.
ATGAATAATTCAGGATAAACCGAAGTTTTTTCTGGAGGTTCAAAATCGACCAGAGGAAACCAAGTTCAGATGGGAGAGCAGATGATTAGCTACCGTTCCCCCCAAGTGGGGCCAAAGGCAACCGAGCTAATTCGCCGGGACAGAAAGGTAATGTTGGGGGCAGATACCAGATCCTCAGAGATACCTTTAGTAGTGGAGCGAGCAAAGGGGATGTGGGTAGAAGATCCCGATGGGAGAAGGTATTTGGACTTTGGTGCCGGCTACGCAGTATGCGCAACTGGCCACTGCCACCCTCAAGTAGTAGAAGCCATAAATGAGCAGGCGAACAGGCTCCTGCACATTGGAGGAAGCGACTTTTACTACCGACCAGAGATAGAACTTGCCGAAAGGTTGGTTAGGCTCACTCCAGGCAGCTTTCCTAAAAGGGTCTACTTTGCTAACTCCGGGGCCGAATCATTAGAGGCAGCCTTCAAACTCAGCCGTTATTACACCCGCCGACCAAAGGTGATCTCCTTTTTAGGGGCCTTCCATGGCCGCACCTATGTGGGAATGTCCTTAAGCGGGAGCAAGAAGGTGCAGCGGGCTGGTTTTTCCCCCCTCATCCCGGAAGTAATTCACCTTCCCTATCCATACTGTTACCGCTGTCCGCTCCATCTAAGCTACCCCTCCTGCAAGGGAAGTCGCCAGTTTGAAGGGATTCCTCTCCTCCCTTGTGTAGAATACCTCACCGATACCGTCTTTGAGAGGTTGACCGATCCAGAGGAAGTCTCGGCAATCTTCGTAGAGACCATCCAAGGCGAGGGGGGTTATATAGTCCCTCCGCCTGAGTTCCATCCCCTACTACAGGCGATTAGCAAAAAATACGAAATTATCCTCGTCGCCGATGAGATTCAATGCGGGATGGGAAGGACAGGAAAGCCATTTGCCATCGAACATTGGGGGGTTGCACCGGATGTTATCTGTATAGCCAAGGCATTGGCCTCCGGACTCCCTTTGGGAGCGGTGGTGGCTAGAGCAGAGCTGATGGATTCCGAGGTTGATCCCCGGGCCTGGAAGAAGGGGGCACATGGGAGCACCTTTGGGGGCAACCCGGTAAGCTGCGCAGCAGCGAACCAAACGATTAAGCTCCTGGAGGAAGGGTTGGTGGAAAATGCCGCCCAAGTGGGGGGTTACCTAAAGGAAAAGCTCAAGGGGATTATGGGCCGTCATCGAATCGTTGGTGATGTGCGGGGGAAAGGGCTGATGCTGGCCTTCGAGCTGGTAAGGGACAAGGAAAGCAAGGAGATGTTCCCCCGTCAGGTTACCTCAGAGGGGAAGGGTATTGTGCAGGTCTTCGTGGGGAGCTCATTCAAGAAGGGGTTGATCCTCTTTGGCTGCGGTTTTAACTCCATCAGGCTGAGCCCTCCATTGGTGGTGAGCAGAAGGGAGGCGGATCTGGCCCTGGAGGTGATCGAGGAGGTGCTGGTTGAGATTGAGGCCCAGCTCTAAGGGATGATCTTAGCTGAGGGGATAGAGGGGGTTTACAGGATTCTGATTTTTCCTTATTTATTATGGATTTGAACCCAGGCAATCATTGGTTGGGGGCTGACCGCTTCAACAACCTCTACCAGATAGGGGAGCAAGGGGATAAGCTTTCCCTAATAAGGGCCATCTTGCGGGGTTTCTCCCGCATCCCCTATGAGAACTTGAGCAAGATAATCAAACTCTACCGCTCCGGGCCCAACATTCGCCTCCCCACTGAGGTGATGGAAGATCATATAGCCTCTGGGTTGGGTGGTACCTGTTTCTCCCTCACCTTCCTTCTCCAAGCAGTACTCGAGAGGTATGGACTACCCTCCTATCCGGTGATGGCAGAGATGAGGGCGGGGAGAAACGTCCACTGCTGTTTGGTGGTGAGGGTAGGCGAGAGGAAATATCTCCTCGACCCCGGCTATCTCCTTCACACCCCTTTGGAGCTCGATCGAACTAAATCCCAAACATTCGATGTTGGATTCTCCTCCGTGGGGTTAAAATTTGACCCCAAGGGCCACTACTATGACCTCTATACCCTTAACCAGGAAGGGGAAAAGTGGAGATACAGGTTTCATGACCTCCCTACCCCACCACAGGATTTCCTCAAATATTGGCGGTCATCTTTTCGCTGGAAGGGGATGAGGGGTATCTATTTGACCCGCTTTACCGAAGAGGGGCTCTACTATCTCCACAATGACTTTATGCGCAGGACTACCCCTCAGGGGAAGAAGAACTACAGGTTGAAGGGGGAAGACTCAGTTGTGGAAGAGATCTTTGGCATAAAAAGGGAGCTCCTCGAGGAAGCTAAGGAGGTATTAAGGAGGGGAAGGGAACTCTGCAATGGCCGAGCCATATCCCGTTAAGCTCTTTATGGGGATTCTCTATAGCGATGAGGAGAAGTTGAACCAAGCGAGGGAAAGATTGGAGGCGCTTTATGGTGAGCCAGACTACCTCAGCGAAGCCTTTCCCTTCACCGTCACCGATTACTACGAGAAGGAGATGGGAAGGGGAATTTATAGGCTTTTCCTCTCTTGCCGCCCCCTGATTAGCCCTGAGGAGATAGTTGAAGTCAAGCTGGAGACAGAGCGGATCGAAGGAGAGCTCGCTATAAACGACAGGAGAAGGGTCAACATTGACCCGGGTTATATGGACTACAACAAGGTCATCTTGGTCTCCAAGAAGTATAATGGGCAGAAAATCTACCTGAACTCAGGTATATATGCCGATTTAACCCTCTACTATGAAAGGGGAAGGTTCCACCCCTACCCTTGGAGCTTCCCCGACTTCAAAAGCGGCCAATACAACCACATATTTCTCCGCATAAGGGAACTCTACAAGGCGGGGAGGAAGAGGCCCCACTGACTTCCCCTCCCTCCAAGAGGGCTTATTGTCTGCCGGGTTGTGCCCCGAAATCTGGGGTTACTTCCAGATCCCAGGGAGGGGATGGCCGCAGAACTTACACTTCCCCTCTTTCACATTCACCTCGGTAAGGGTATAGCCGATCCTGCCGATGATCAGCTTCTTGCATTTAGGACAATAGGTGTTCTCCCCGGGATTCCCAGGGACATTCCCGATGTAGACATACTCCAACCCCTGATCTAAGGCCGTCTTCCTGGCCTCCTCTAAGGTCTTCACCGGAGTAGGAGGGAGGTTCTTCAGCTTATACATTGGGTAGAACCGGGAGAAGTGCAGGGGAACATCAGGGCCGAGCTCATCCCTTATCCAGAGACACATCTTCTTGATGGCCTTCATATCATCATTCTTGGTGGGAACAACCAAGTTGGTAATCTCCAAGTGCACCCCCTCGGACCTTAAGGTAACCAGGGAATCCAAGACGGGTTTAAGTTCCCCCTCCAAAAGGTTCGTATAGAGTTTCTCCGTGAACCCCTTTAGGTCGATATTTGCTGCATCCATATAACTACATAGGTCCCTCAGGGGCTTCTGGTTTATGTATCCGTTGGAGTGGTAGACATTGAGGATCCCCTTCTCCCTGGCCAGGAGGGAGGTGTCATACATATATTCGTAGAAAATGGAAGGCTCGGTATAGGTATAGGCTATAGAACGGCAGCCCTTCTTAGCAGCGAGTTTGACCACCTCGGCCGGGAGAAGGTTAAAGTGGGTGGTCTCCTCAGGGCTGACCTGGGATATCTGCCAATTCTGACAGTATTTGCACTCGAAGTTGCACCCAGCAGTAGCAATGGAGAAGGCGAAGCTTCCGGGAAGGACATGGAAGAGGGGCTTCTTCTCGATGGGGTCGATATGGACGGCACAGGGATTACCATAGACCAGGGTATAGTACTTCCCCTCCTGATTCTCCCTTACCCGGCAATACCCCCTCCCCCCCTGCGGGACAGTACATCCCTTGGGACAGAGGGTGCATTTGATCATCCCCCTCCCCATCGGTTTATACCAAGGAGAAAGTTTCCTCCCTATTTCCCCTCCCCCCTCTGCGGCATCTGCCCGGGGGCTAAAGAAGGGGATGGAGGAGAGACCAAGCCAGGCCACCCCCCCACCAAATCTCTTTAAGAACTCCTTTCTGCTTATCTTCTCCTTAAAGATGGTATCCATCTCTTGCCCCTCTCCTCAAACAGTGCCTTCACCTTTTCAGTTACAATGGTTACCTCTTTCCCCACATCCCCTTCACCACTTATCACCAAATCCGCATATCTGCGGGATGGTTCCACAAACCTCAGATGCATAGGTCGTACCGTGGAAAGATACTGTTGGACAACCGACTCTAAGCTCCTTCCCCTCTCGGCCATATCCCTCTTTAACCTCCTGATGAACCGGAGATCCGCACTGGTCTCCACCCAGACCTTAAGATCAAAAACCTTCCTCAATTCTTCATCTTCCAAGAGCATTATCCCCTCTACCACAACCAGCTCTCTGGGTCGAAGAAACTCCTTAGATACCCTGCGCAGATGGGTCCTGTAATCATAGGAGAGCTTTGGAATGGGATTGCCTCGCTTAATCTCCCACAAATGTTGGGTAAGCAGCCGATTCTCAAAGGCAGAGGGATGATCGAAGTTAGCCCTCTCCCTCTCCTCTAAGGGGAGATCCCCCCTATCCCGGTAGTAGGCATCTTGGGAGAGGATCAAGGAACGCTCTAAGCCTATCTCCTTCACCACCTTTTGAGCAATAGTGGTCTTCCCTGCCCCACTTCCTCCAGCGATTCCCAGAATCAGGGGGACAACCATCTATTGAGCTGCCCCCTCTTGGATTCCCTCCCCGGCCACCCACTCCCCGGAGAGTTGATCCAAAGCCTTTAGGAGAGCATCTTTCCTGGCCAAGAAATCCTTCCAGTACCTCCTGGACAGGGGCTTTGCCGCCGGTAGCCGAATCCTTAAAGGGTTAACATAGCGGTGGTTGAGGATAAAACGATAGTCAAGGTGGGGCCCAGTAGCTACACCAGTCTGTCCCACATATCCGATCACCTCCCCTTGTTTAACCCTTTTACCCCTTTTAATCCCCCGTGCAAATCTGGATAGGTGGCCATAGGTGGTTACATACCCCCTCCCATGATCTATCTTTATAAATTTGCCAAAGCCGTTATTCCATCCAGCAAAGCTGATCACCCCATCACCTGAGGCCACAATGGGGGTCCCCTGGGGGGCAGCATAGTCGATCCCCAAATGGGGACGGTAAATCTTGTAGATGGGGTGGAGCCGGTGATAGGAAAAACCAGAGCTGATCCGTCGATAGTTCAAAGGGGCGCGGAGAAACGTCTTTCGCAAGGATTTCCCCTGGGGATCATAATAGTCCCGATGACCGCTGGAATCTTCATAGAGGATGGCCGTATGAACTTTTGAACGGGAGATATACTGTGCGCAGAGGATGTCGCCATAACTAACGAACCTCCCCCCCTGTCTCCTCTCTATATAGAGCAGGCGATATCTATCTCCATTTCTTGGCTCAGTGAAAAAATCAATGTCCCACCTAAATATATCGGAGAATTTCATTATAAGCTCGGCATCCTTGCATCTGGGCCTCATCGACTCCCAAAGGGAACCCTCTATCGTTCCTTCCATCCCTCGCACAACATCCTCGTAGGAAACAGCAGTCACCTGAAGGGAATCACCCTCAAGTATGTATGCGCAATCTCCATTTTGATAAATGAAATCGAGGACGGAACCATCCTCCAGCAGCCTCAGCTTGTAACTGTCCCCTGGCCTTGACCTCTTCAGATCAACCTTCCCCCTTAAGGAATCAACTATCCTCTGTACCTGGCGAAGGCCGAGCCCTGCCTTAAGCAAGCTATAGTAGAGGGAGCTACCTTTCACCACCTGCCCCTCTATTATACAGGGCTGAGGTCCGATTGGTTCCAGCCTCCTTGAACCCCCTTCCTCCCTGAGCAGGCCTACAGCTAATCCGGCTAGTAAGAGGCCGACAAGGAGGAGGAAAAATGTCTCCCTAACCGATCCCCCGCTCACCTCAGGACCTATAGATGACCGCCGAAAGATAGCCTACAACTGCCGCCCTATCCCCCACCACATCCCCGGAGTTGGCATAATGAAGAACCTCCACCCTGTTCGCCCCCAAAAGTTGGGAGCTAATCATTGCCGTAATGATTGCCCCTCCCCCACAGGCCTCACATCTATCCCGGGATAGATCCTCTCCTAACTTTTTGGGATCAAAGGAGTTTATATCCTCTATTACTACCTGATCCAGGTTCTTAGCCTCCTCATAGGAGTGATAGTGGGAGAGGTCGGAGCTGGCCACGAGGAGCACCTTTTTCCCCTTCAGGATTTCGGCTAAGGCATGGGAGGCAGCCTGGCATAATTGGTAGGACTGATCCCCCATCACTATGGGGATAAGCTTAAACCTCTCCAGGACCTCCTGGAGGAAAGGGAGCTGCACCTCCAAGGCATGCTCCTGCAAATGGGCCTGAGGGTGGTAGCCTATAAACTCATAGGAGTTAATGAGTTCCCTTACCTCCTCCCGGGCGACCTCTATTAGCCCTAAGGGGGTACGATAGGCCTCACCATCCCAGACGGAAAGCCCAGAAAAATAGGTTCTATGGCTGGGGGAGATAACAGTTACCAAATCATAATCTAAATCCTGCAGGAGCTTATAGCCATAGGCGGCCACCCCTCCGGAGTAGATATAGCCGGCATGAGGGGAAACTATTGCCTTAATCTCCCCATCTACCTTCCTTGGCTCCGCCTGGGAGAGGAATCCCCTTACCTGTTGGGAGAGGGATTTGGGGTTCGCTGGGTAGAAACTCCCAGCCACCACAGGCTCCCTGATATTAGCCATATGATCCTCCTCCCCTTTTTAAGCCCTATATGGTGGATGGTAACCATGTTGACGTGGGCTATGATCCCGTCACATCCCGATGAAATCGGGATGAAACAATCCCTTAGAGATTGCTTCACTTCTCGTTCGCAATGACCCATAATCTATTTAGCGAGCAGTAAAATCTTTAAACTCTGCTTCTCTGCGGTGAAACTATTCGGTCCAGGCTTCGCTGGACTGTGATCATTCGCGCTGGATGAATAATTCGGGCCTACCCATTCTCAGTTCCCCTTGGAGAGAGCAAGCTTTCGCTTATCACTCAGAGCGTTCTCCAACACCTCATCTACATTCTCCACAAAGATGAACTTCACATCCTTCCTGATCTCCTCAGGAATCTCCTCTAAATCTTTCTCGTTCTTTTTGGGCAGAATAACCGTCCTCACCCCTGAGCGATGGGCAGCCAGGGTCTTCTCCTTTAATCCGCCAATGGGCAAGACCTCCCCCCTCAGGGTTATCTCCCCAGTCATAGCCAATCTGGGCTTAACCTTTCTTCCGGTAAGCAAGGAGGCCAATGCAGTGGCTATGGTTATCCCCGCAGAAGGGCCATCTTTGGGGATAGCCCCGGCTGGGACATGGATGTGGATATCCAACTTATCGTAAAAATCCTCAGATATGCCCAAATCCTGAGCCTTAGATCTAATATAGCTTAGGGCAGCCTGAGCCGATTCCTTCATCACCTCCCCCATATGCCCGGTCAGGGTTAACGACTTGTTCCCCTTCATCTTCGTAGCCTCAACAAACATTACCTCCCCACCAGTTCTGGTCCAAGCAAGGGCAGGTGCCACTCCCACCCGGTCAATTCTCTCCACCTCCTCAGAGATAAACTTCACTGGTCCCAGATACCCATGGAGGTCCTTTGTCCTCACTACAACCTTACCCTTTTCCCCCTTTTCCACCACCTCTTTGGCCACCTTCCGACAGACAGTAGCAATCTCTCGTTCTAAATTTCTCAGTCCAGACTCTTTGGTATAACCATTTATGATGTTCATCAGGGCCCTGTCTGTAAACTTAAGCTGACCGGAGTCCAAGCCATGATTGGAAAGTTCCTTGGGGATGAGATACCTCTTGGCGATCATTAGCTTCTCTCGATCTGTATAACCAGGTATCCTAATCACCTCCATCCTGTCGAGGAGCACATCAGGAATTGGGTCCAGAACATTGGCGGTGGTGATAAACATCACTTTAGAGAGGTCGAAAGGAACATCAAGGTAGTGATCGGAGAAGGTGTTGTTCTGCTCCGGGTCCAATACCTCTAAGAGGGCAGATGCCGGATCACCACGAAAATCTTGGCCTATCTTGTCCACCTCATCCAGCATAAATACAGGGTTGTTCGATCCGGCCTGTTTTAAACCCTGGATTATCCTCCCCGGAAGCGCTCCCACATAGGTACGGCGATGTCCGCGAATCTCTGCTTCGTCCCTCATTCCCCCTAAGGAGATACGCAAAAACTTCCGCCCCATAGCCCGCGCTATGGACCTCCCCAAGGAGGTCTTCCCCACTCCGGGGGGCCCCACAAAACAGAGAATGGGACCTTTCATATCTTCCTTGAGTTTCCTTACGGCCAAATATTCAAGTATCCTCTCCTTCACTTGATCTAAGTCGTAATGGTCCTCATCCAAGATCTTCCTCGCCCTCTTTATATCCAACAGATCATCGGTGGATCTCTGCCAGGGTAAGGAGACTAGCCAATCTAAATAGGTGCGGGAGACAGTATATTCAGCCGCTGCCGGGTTCATCTTGGATAGCCTGTCCAGTTCCTTCTGAGCCGCCTCCAAGGCCTGAGGCGGCATCTGCGCCTCTTTGATCCTCCTCTTTAGCTCCTCCACCTCCATAGTAACCGCATCTCCCTCTCCGAGCTCCCTCTGAATGGCCTTGAGCTGTTCCCGGAGGATATACTTCCTCTGAATCTCCCCCATCTCAGAAGCGGCTTCCTTTTGGATCTTCTTGGAGAGCTCCAAAACCTCTAGCTCCTTATTGAGGAATTGGGTGAGCCTCTCTAATCTAAACTTGAGGTCTGAGGCCTCCAGTATCTCCTCCTTCTGCGCTATGTTTAAGTTAAGGTTGGTGGCAATCATATCTGCCAACCTCCCCGGATCTTCTATATTCATCGCTGAGACCTGAAGGTCATCGGGAAGGTAAGGAGCCAATGAAACTACCTTTTCAAAGAGAACGAGGATATTTCTCTTCAAGGCCTCAATTTCAATGCTTGCCTCCCTCTTCTCCTCCACCTTCTCCACCCGCGCCACGATATATGGCCTTGCCTTTACTACCTTCTTAATCCTAATCCTGGCCAACCCCTGCACTAAGAACCGGATGCTATTGTCTGGGAATCTAAGGAGCTTGATAATCGTGCCCACACAACCGGTGAGGTAGATGTCCTCTATCCCTGGTTTCTCCACCCGGGAGTCCTTCTGGGCGAAGAGGCCGATCATCTTGTCCCCGGCCAGGACTTCATCAATCATCTTGGCATAGTCCTTATCGGTCACCACCAAGGGAGCGATCAGATAGGGGAAGACTACTATGCCTTTGGTAGGCAAGATGGAAAGTTCCTTGGGAAGCTTAATATCTTTTTGCTTAGTCGGTTCCATTTCTTCTGTCCTATTCTATCTTGATTGTTAACTCCTGGGGAAGTTCTCTCGGTCCCTTTCCTACCTTGATTACCAAAAAACCATCACGATAGGTAGCCGAGATGTCATTGGTATTGGCCGATTCAGGAAGGTAGACATTCCTTTCAAAGGGGCCAAAGTTGATCTCCATATTCCTATAATAGGCCTTCCGTTGCTCCTCTTTCATTAGCCTATGCCCTTGGATGGTTAGGACCTCGTCCTTAACGGTGATGTTGAAGTCCTCATTCCTCATGCCAGCTATTTCTATAACGATGAGAATTTCACTATCTGTCTCATAGACATCCATCGGTGGTCTCCATAGTCTCTCGGAGATCAACATCGGTGGGTACCTTAGCTCGAAGAAATGGCTGAAGAGGAGATCCATCTCCTCCTGCAGATGGCGGGAGTCCGCCATCAGGTCACCCTCTCTCTTCGCTTCCACTAAAGCCATAAATTCCTCCTTTGCTCTGTTAAGGTCAGTTTACGGGGGTCGGTTGTTAGCCATCGGCCGTCGATATTTGGCATTTGCCGCTTTCTATCTTCTCAATTTCCGCTTTTCGCCTTTCGTTCCGGCTTTCAGCCCTATATTTCTCGGTTTTCGGACTTCGCCATTTCCCCCTTCCATCTCCTCATCTGCTACTTTCGTCTCTCGCCTCCATGTTCTATCTCAACAAGATCATTTTCCTCGTCTTTACTACCTTTAACCTATCACCTAACACCTGCAACCTACAAAAGTATACCCCACTGGCCACTGGGTTGCCTCCGCTGTCCTTCCCATCCCAGCGGACCGAGTAGTAGCCTGGAACCTGCTCCTCATTCACCAGCTTCCTTACCACCTGCCCCAAGATGTTGTAGATCTTTAAGCTGACTGCTGACCGCTGATCACTTACCGCTGACAACTGATAATTGATAGCTGTAGTTGAGTTGAATGGATTGGGCCAGTTCTGGGAGAGCTCAAGATCTATAGGGATGCTGGAAGGGTTTTGATGCTTGTCCCTAACCGCGGTAAATGGGTGCACTTCCAATAAGATTAAACTATCCCCATCACTGATACAGGCCTCAGACTCCTCATCTTCATCCACATCCCCGTAAGCAAAATGGGAGATTGGAATCAACTGCCGACTAATCGCTGAGTCCGCTGAAGTGACCCCATCAATCACCCTAATCCACCCCTCTGAATAAGCCGCAACTATATCATTTATGCCATCTCCGTTCAAGTCATCAACCGCTAAGCCATTTATGGGGTTTGGATATGAATTTGGTGGACCTGCGGTATCAACTCTACTCCATTTTAGATTGAGAGAAGCCCCATCCAGCACTTTCAAACCTTCTATCTGTTCATTATAATAAGGCCACCGGTAGATTACATAGCTGCAAATAACTTCCTTGCCAAGTTGGCTGTCACAATCGCCAACAGCCATCTCTAAAAAATGGGGGATAGGTTCTTGGTATGGAGTAAATCCGTAGAAGAATAAATCTCTACTTGCCAACTCAATGGAATCTCTTCTTGTTGAGACACTGACTTGACTTTCTATATAATGGGAATGCGGTTCGTCAATTATCACTAAATAACTCTCGCCGGTGACCACTTCATCAATCAAATCTCCGTTAACATCCAAAATTTTCATTCTCTTTACAACATTTGGTGAGACAGAAAGTTCTTGGTGGTGGGTTCGACCGTCGAAAGCAAATAGATGCCCTCCCCTATGCAGAAACAGGTATTCTGCTAACCAATGATAATTCCAATAAGTTCCCAGTAATATCTCTATGCTATTATCCTTATCATAATCGCCAATTGCGACACTATAGACCTGTTCATCTAATCCACCCCTGTGCCACTTCAATGCGTGACTTACTCCGTCGAAAACATATACATTTCCACTATCGCTTACACCCTGCCCTGTCCCAACGATGATTTCCTTCGTGCCATCGCCGTCTGCATCCCCTACCCCAATGGAGAGAACCCTTCCCATCAATCCTGGGCTTTTCCACTCCGTCTCGTGGTTGATCCCATTAAGGACATAGACAAAACCGGAGTCATTGCCGGTGCCAACAAGGATCTCATCAATCCCGTCCCCATCGATATCTGCCATCTCAATCCTCCGGACCGATTCGCTCATCCTTATGCCCCATTCCCTCCTCACGGGGAGTTCAGCCACCTGACCTAAGACAACTACCCCTACTATCAGAACCAAGAAAGAGGCCTCAATTAAAATCTTCACCCTTACCCACATACTTGTCACCCCCCCTAAGATTTGCTTCCTCCCTTCATCCTAACAGAGGTCAAGGTTCTTCTATGCCTCGGGTTCTTGCCCTAGGGAAAATAGGGAAAATAGGAGGGAAAATAGGGACACTTCCTATTTTTTCATCCGCCCCAATTTCCTCCCTTGAGGTGGCAGAAGCCTTCTTCCGTCACCTTGGCGTCAGAATCTGGGTTCTGACGGCTCGGCCGAGGATGCCACCTACACGGTCAGATCAGGGGACCTGACCGCTCGCCCATCTGGCAGATAAGGATTTTGAAGGTTCCAAAGAGTTCATCCTTTCTTTAATTTCTCGAAAAGGCTCTCTTTAGAAACGCCATTCCATAGACTGACCTTCGATATGATGTCGTTCAGTGTGCCCTTTGCAATGATCTTATGTGCTGGAACTGTTATATTGTGTTCACCTGCTCTTGTCTTTTTCCTGAGACGTATGTGACTTCCTTTTTGCCTAATAACCACATAGCCCATATTTTCCAAAAGCCTTACCAGGTTTTTTCCACTAACCTGTGGCGACTTTGGCGACACCTCTTACCTCCGTCTCGGACAAGATTAAAATGTTGAGCAAGCTACCTTTATCAAGTTCCTCCTCAAAGTGAAGAGAAACAGCCTCCTTTATATTCTCCACCAGTTCGTCAAGGCTTTCCCCTTGAGTGAAAATATCCTCCCCAATCCCTCTTGCACACCAATATTCCCCATCAAAGTAAGCTTCCATTTTTACCAACATCGTAACCCCTCTTTAATTGTTAATTTCCAAGTCCGTCAGGACAGAACCCTACCACCACATATCCGCGTAACTCTGCGTTAATCTGCGGTTCCTTGCCTTCTACTACCCTTCCCTTTTTCCCGTCAGAATCGGGGGTTCTGACGGCTCGGATAGGAGCTGTCAGCCCCGTTCCGACGGGATTCCTGGCGGAAGAGGTAACTCCTAACAGCACATTATTGATCGGCATCGGGAGATGCCTCCCCCATATGTTGTAGCAGTTGCCTCTATTATAATGAAATTTTACCCTCCCTGTCAAGGACATTCTTCTATTAGAAGGGGATTGAACCCTTCCAGATAATCAACCATCTGCTCAATTCCCAGGGCCTCCCTCAGAGCCTTATCTTGGAAGTGAGGGGGAAGATAACGGAAGAATAGACCTAAGTTGAGCTGATCGAGCAATATCCCCCTCATCCCCTCCAGTACCTCTGTCACCCCTTCGTCAGAAAGCCAGAGGAGGTCCTCTAATTGAGGGTCCCCCTCAATGCTCATCATTACCCCTCCTTGATCCACCGCATTTATCCCCTTAATCAAGCTGATGTACTGGGCCCAAAGCTCCCCCCAAATAGGCCCCAAGAAATGATAGACCTTGGTTACCCCAAGGGCCGAACAGAAGGGGAGATCGTCCTCTTTTGCCCCGACAAAGACTTTTCTCTTCAGCCTCGCCCCTAAGCTGTGCCCCCAAACCCTCCCCCCCCCTCCACAGAATACCCCCCTTACCATCTCGTTTCTATGGCCCAAAGGACGGACGAATAACTTCACCCCATCTTTCCTCTCCACCCCCCACCCCCTACCCTGGAGGACAAACTGGGGGCTAACCGTCTCAATGGTACCAATCTGCCTTCCAGATGTAAGGTCAAAGACCTGATAGCTTCCCCTGCTCTTAGGTATATTAGAATGGATGAACCCCCTCTCGGCCATAGCCTCTGCCTTGGGACCAAGCCAATATACTCCCCCACCCTGTGATTGAACAAACCCAATCCTCTCCAGGTGGAGAAGAAGTTCCAGGACATCGGTAAGCTCTAAACCTAAGGGGATTAGAACCCTCTGAATGGCCTCCGCTGTGGCTCCGATCCTCCTCTTCTGGTAGAGGTAGGAGAGCATCTGTTGAACTACAACCGAGAGGTGAAGGGGAGGCTCTTCCTCCTCCATCCACCCTATTTTGGCAAGTTCGAAGAGAAGATCAAAGATGGTCTCTTCCCACCCATTTCTGTACAGGCCGTAAGCAATCAACCCGCCACTCCTCCTATTTCCCCTTCCTAATCTTTGCAAAAGGGCATTCATCGAAGGGGGTGGGGAGACAAGCACAACTGCTTCGATATCACCTATATCTACCCCCAGCTCAAGGGTCATCGTAGCCACACAAATCCCCACCTTCTCCCGATTCATCTCCCTCTCCACCACCTCCCTCTCTCTCCTGCTGAGGCTGGCATGGTGCACCCAGACCCTCTCTGGATATTCCCAGGCCCTCTTTAAGAGGAGGGCTACTCTCTCTACCTCCTTCCTTGTATTGCAGAAGAAAAGCGCCTTCTTGATTTTCTGGATACGAAACCGGTTGATAAGCTCCTCTAACTTATCATCAAAGGGAAGGAGGGTATGGTAGATCCTTCGCCTCCCTTTGGCTTGAACAACCTCAAAAGGGAAGAAATACCTCTCTCCCAGGGAAATGGGATCAGATATCGTTGCCGAAAGGGCGTAAAACCGAATAGGCTCCCTCCTCAAAAGCCTTAACCTCTGAAGGAGAACCCGCAACTGATCGCCTCGATAGGTTCCATCCAAGAGATGAATCTCATCCAGACAAACAGCCTTTATGGACTCAAAGACCTGGGGAGCCCGACAGATAAGGGAGTCGAAGGACTCTGGGGTAGTAACTAAGACAGAGGCCGGGTTTTGGGGGTTAAATTCCCGATGATCCATAGTCTTTCTGGCTAGGCCAATTCTTAACCCCTCCAGGGGGCCTTTTAATCTCTTATAGAGATCGTTGACCAATGCCCTTGTGGGGGAGACATAGAGGATACTTAAACCCCTCCACCCCTCCCTGATGAGAAGCTCGGCCAATGGGCCCATCACGGCCTCTGTCTTCCCAGTTGCTGCGGGAGAGGAGATCACCAAATTTCGGCCCTGCAAAACCTTGGGAATAGTTAACCTTTGAATGGGCAAGAGATGAGGAAATGGAGAGAAGAAGGCCCTCCAAGAATTGGCCAACCGTTTTCTGATCTCAATATCAGCTTCCTGGGGATTCATATTGGTAGTAGCGGATATGGTCCATCCTCTCTACCGCCTCTCTGATAAACATCCTCACCCTCTTCTCCCTCAAATTTCTGGTTAAGATGGACTTTACTTCCCCCCCTGGTTGGAATGAGGGAAAGGCATGACTATAAAGCTCGATAAGCCTCTCCGCCATTTGGAAATAGTCAGAACTGGAGAGGGGGGAAAGGGAGAGGAGCCTCTGGGGAGGAATAATCGCTCGCAGCTCTTCATAATAAGAAGAGCCTGAAGGGGTAAGGGCAAGGATGAGAAATATATGAGAGGGGGGGTGATAAAGGTAAGGAAGAGGGCGGATGCCAGAGTGAATGTATCCCTGACTATCGACCCAACCAACGCTTAAGCTCACATCCCTCTGTCTTTTCCCCTTCTCCACCTGAGTAAGCTGGGGAAGGTTGAGGGCCGTGCCTACCAGCCCCTTGAAAAGGTAAAGGCCAATCCTCTGATAAGGGGTCCACCAGAGGTGGAATAGGGTCTCAGCCTCATCGATGATCAACACCAATCCCTTCCCCCCTAAGGCTTTGATCAAATATCCCAAACCACTAAGGAGATAGCAGTAAACATCCACTGCCGGGGTGTGATCCAAGAGCACAGGCAACTTCCAATATTTTAGGTAGTCCAAGTATTCCCTGCCTACTTCCTCCCCTCCTATCCAACTCCAGAGGGCTGGTGGGTCCTCGTCCTGAGAGAGGAGCCAAAGGGCCTTGGAGAGGTAAAGATGGGAAGTGGGGAGGTTGACCTCCTTGGCTTCCCTCAATATCTCTGGAAAGCTAAGTTCCTTGTTCCATAAGGTGAATCTCAAAGTTCTCATCAGCTCCCGATAGATATGCTTTGGTCGATAGGGGGTAACATCAAAGCGATCAAGCTCCGCCCGACCAACGGCATATCCCTGACCCAGGGCCCAGGTAAATATATAATCCAAGAGGTGAGTCTTCCCAGATCCATACTCCCCTTCTATGGCTAAAACCTCTCCTCCTTTGCGAGGGAAACTCTCAAATGTTCGTTCGATCTCCTCTAATTCCTTCTTCCGACCAAAGGTGAAGTCGTTAATGGCAAAGGAGGGAACTACGCCTAATCTGAAGGCCTCGATCATCCTGCGGGATTGGAAATCCCCCCCTTTGGTAGGAGTATGTCTCAGCTTGGGTTGAGGACGGGGTTTCTCCTTAACCGGAGTAAGCAGCTTCAACACCTCACGGTTAACCCAAAGGGAAAGGCCATTCTCAAACTCCACTAAAAGATGCATTCCCCTCCATCTTGTATCTACCACCCGCCCTTTCCCTAACCCCTGATGGTAGACCATGGCCCCAATCATCTAATACTCCTGCTGATCAGCTTCCTCCTGGAACTCCATCTCTAAGGCCATCAATTGGTCACGGATGATCCTTCTGGCCATATCCCTTCCGATGGGTTCAGTAGGTTGGTTCCTCAACCGGTGGAAGGCCTGAATTATTCCCTTTACAAATACCCGACGATGCCCCACATCGGCATACCTTTCTTCATAAGCCGCTTGAGCAAGGTAGGTGATGGCCTCCCTCAAGCTCTCCTGAGGAAAGCTAAAGGGAGGATAGGCATCTTGATAAATAGTGGAAAGTTTCTCCCCCAATTCCTGGAGAAACTCCACCGGTTCCTTCCCCAACTCCTCAAGGTTTATCCTCACCCCACTGGGATTGACTCCAGTGAGCACTCCGGAGAGCCTCTGACGCAAAGCCTCATAGACCTCCAACCTCTCCTCCAACAGTTGCCTTTCATCTGGTATGGCGTAAAAGATCATCACCCCGGGGAGCCTGCTGTTTCCACACTCATCTATCAGTTGTCTGAGGTTGTCCATAGCCACCCTCCTCTCCCGAGAAGAGGCGATGCTCAACCCCCTTTCAGCCTCGTCAAAGAGGAGAACGAGGCCGGCATAGCCTATGGCCTTGATCCATTGGGCTAAAGATCTAAGGTGGCGGAAGGCTGTTGTCTTGTCCACCCTCTCAGTAATCCCATACTTATTGCGAATAACACGATCGATCTCCTCCCCTTTTAACCATTGGAGGATGCGCTCATAGTCCTCCCCCCCCGTTTGAAGGGAGAGAAAGGCCTCCCTCACCGCGTTGGTAAAGCTTGAGGACTCTATCCCCGCTATAGAGCGGACATAGGAGGTAAGGAACTCCCCTCCCTTTTCCCCAAACTCCTCTACCTTCTCCATATACCAGTTGCGGAGGAAACCATCGATCCCCCTCTCCCAGGGTTTTATCTGCTCCTCACCCTTCATCGGATGCATTAGGTTAGCCACTGTTGCCTTATAGACAAGCTCTAATTTGTTGAATGGGCACTCAACTGGGGAGAGGGCTACATAGCTCACCGCATACCCCCTTGCCCAGGCAACATCCCTTATCCGATAAAGGAAATGGGTCTTTCCCCCTCCATAGTTGCCGATCACCAATTTGAAGGCTGAGCCCCCTAACTTGATAAAGCTATCCAAATACTCCTCATCTATTATCCCCAACCAGGGGTCCAGTCCCACAGTAAAGTGTTCTATCCCAAATTCAGGGGGGGTCCCCGTCCCCCCCAACCTGTTGATTATCGCTTTAGCCAATCCTGATTTCATTGGCTCACCCCCTAACGGAGAGATAGGCATATCTTGTCCCCCTCTCCTCATCATCGGGGACGAAGATGACCCTGTCCTTCCTCTTTGTCGCCTCAAAAGTGGCCACCCAGAGGGATAACTCATCCCTCTTTGACTTCCTCAAGCGGTAGAGGTCATACCCAAATTGTGCCCTTCCGTAACCGGTGTAATTGGATTTAGTGGGATTTATCCGAAATTTCTCCCCCTGTCTGAGAAAGGCAAGCTCCCCCAAAACTTTGACAATTGGAGCCTTCTCCCCCACCTCCCGGCCGAGTGCCCTGCGATAGGCCTCCTTGAGCTGGGCGAGATAGGAATCCGCATCGAAACCATCCCCCTTCAACTCCTGCTCAAACTTCAGGATACAATCCCTTACTTCCTCCGGGTCAAGCCCCACCTTCTTCACCGACTCTGGCCCCCAGAAGATGGCAATCTCCCCCTGCAGGAAGTTGACCCTTAGGGAGTAGAGGCCAGCGTAAAGATTTGGATATTGGCCCCTTAACTTAAACCCCTTGGTTTGAAGCTCCTTCTCCAGCCTACGGCCGAAATCCGATTTAAACTCCTCTTTCCACCGCTTCAACTTAGGTCTTTGTAGCTCCATCCAACGGCCCAAACCAGAACTAAGTTGGCCAAGCTCTAATCCGGCCTTTAATTTCTCCATCTTCAGGAGAAGTGCCTCCATAACAAAGGGGTTGGAGGTTGGGTTTTCATCCATCCTCCCGTACCCAGCTAAAAGCCCAGCCAACTCCTTGGCTCTCCGCTGAACCCTCAAGAGCCCCTCCCGCAGCTCTTTCATACTTCCCATCCTTCTGACATTTAGATCCCCTCCCTTTTTATAATTATAGCCTTTATTCCTCTAAAATCAAGCAAATTATTTGCTCAAAATGGGGTGACTCCGGAGGGTAACCACTCTGTATAGATCTTTTTTCCTGTAGCCGGGCGGGGAACATTATAGCAGGAAGGTTAAACACCTTAAGAGTCCGATCTATCTATTAATAAAGGGAGTTACAGAACCCCATATTCGCCTCCCTCTTGACAAAGCAAGTCATTTCACTTATCTTTATGGGTAAGTAGGGAAGGGGCTCCACTTTGGGTCCCTGGTAATCCCCTGGTGAAATGGTTTTAAAGGGAAGAGCCGCCGAGGTTCCTCTCTCGGCGGCCCTGGTTCAGAGGTCTACTTGCTTACCTCTTGTGCGGTGTAGTAGACCTCTACCTCAGCCTTCACTCCAGGGGGAAACTCTGGGTCTTGCACCACGGTGAGGTCCCTTCCCTTCTCTATTAAGGGCTTTATGATCAGGCCATAGTTTGGCCTCCCCCTGGCCCAGGCGGAAAGTATCCCAGTCAGGTCTAAGCTAACCCTTTGGCTTTCCTCCCCAGAAATAGTAGAGACGGTCAGGGTGCTGTCGCTGTAGTCTCCTCCTGGGTTTGCCCAGGGGTGGCTCCAGCTTACTGTGCCCATATCCCAACCGGTGGTGAGCCGGTAACCAGCCAGATCCAGGGGCCCTGAACCAGAGTCCGGTTGGGCTCTGAAGCGTAACTCTGCATAGTCGATTGTGCTCCCCACCAACTGAGAAGGTAGGTCAAACCGCAACAAGAACCTGGTGGTATCACCAGAGGATATGGTAGCCATATCGGTCACCTCCACCTCTAAGTTTGCCCCTCTAACCTGCAGGACAAAGGCCACAGCTACAACCAAGCAAATTAATCCCATCCTTTTCATCTTCTCCCTCCTTTTAGCTAAGCGGTTTTCGTCCTTCCCGAACCACGAGCACGAGCAACGATCCACGATTTACGATAGACGATCAACGGCTTCTTTACCTGATCAGCACCATCTTCCTGGTCTTTACCATCTTTAACCTATCACCTAACACCTGTAACCTGTAGAAGTATATCCCGCTGGAGACTTCCCTGCCTAGGTTGTCCCTCCCATCCCACCTCACCTGGTAATAGCCAGGAGCCTGTGGTTCATCCACCAAAGTCCTCACCTCCTGCCCCAAGATGTTGTAAACCTTTAGACTAACGTAGCTCGTGCTCGTAGTGCGTGCTCGTGAACCCCCTTCCCCTGACCGCCCTTGACGAGCTACGGGCAACGAGTAACGAATAAGGGTAGTGGGGTTAAACGGGTTGGGATAGTTCTGGAAAAGGGTAAACCTGGTGGGTAGCCCCTCCTTTGGACCATCCTCTACCCCTACCTCCCCAAATGGGTCGTGGTCTAAGCAGGGCAACCAGTCAACAGCACCATGGAAACGGGAGGGATCGGGAATGGCCATCCCCCACCAGCAGGACTCCGCCATCACCGGCTGGAGGTTCTCCTCACACCAGACCTCATAGCCACCATCCCGGCTGGAGATGCTGTTGCCTCCACTGCCCTCTATCCCTGTGTCCCCTAACCGCGGGTAGCTGGACTGATAACAGTAGATGCCCCTCTCTGTGTAGGAGTGAACCTGAGTGGAGTCTACCGTAGGGCTGGAGCCATCATAGCAGGAGATGCCCTTCTTGCACCGAGCATCTATTATGCAGCTTCTCACCTCTGGATTGGAACCAGAGGAACAGGAGAGGCCAGAGAGCCCTTTCCCACCCCCAATCTCGTTATCCAAGATGAGGGGGGAAGAGTTCTGCAGGCTGATCCCCACATAGTTGTCATAAGGGGGCTGATCCTTTGGTTGGATGGAGGCATTGTCTATGCTGTT
Organism: bacterium; assembly: GCA_029932675.1. Lineage (GTDB taxonomy): Bacteria > SM23-81 > DAOVCL01 > DAOVCL01 > DAOVCL01 > DAOVCL01. Next base: position 5,243 of record JAOZPP010000003.1, on the reverse strand, counting down.
CCCCTTAATCAGCATATCAGAGCCGGCATAGCTTGCCTTTATCCCATACCTGCTGCCGTTGATCAAATTATCCAGGATATCAGGTGAGCAGTGCTCAGTCCATACCCCGTAAACTCCGTTGTTCCAAATCCTGTTGCCGGAGATGGTAGTAGCCCCACCGGCATGGTCGCACCTCACCCCATAGACCTCGTTCTTCTGGATGGTGCAACTGTCTATGGTTACTGTGCTGCCGGAGTCGGCCAAAACTCCACAGTAGCCATATTCAACCAGCGCATGCCTGAGATGACCCCAAGATCCCCCCTTAAACCTTATCCCCCACCAGTCCCCGGGAGTGGAGGCAAACGAGGTGAGGGTCACCGGCTGAGGTTCCGTCCCCTGCACCAATAAGCTCCCCTCAACTATGAGTTCACACCTTGCTGTATCCACCCCTCCTGTCTGGTTGTCACCTCCGGGGAAGAACCTGAGGGCTGTGCCTGGATTGATGGTGAGGGTAACGCTGTCCGGAACTGTAATGTCCCCAGAGATGCCAATCAAACCCTCCCAGGTCTGATCGGTAAGAACTGGCCCGGAGAACCCTTCCCTCAGCCGAAAGAGCTTACCTTCTCCCGGTCCCAAGGTGGTAGTAAAACTCATTACCCCCTCACTGCTGGTCAGCCAACTCTCCTCCCCGGAATACATATCTTTTACCGCCCAGAGGCCGGACCTGGAGAGCTCCACGGTCACCTGCTGGGTCTCGGTGGAGAGACAGCGGCGGTTGACTAACATAAAGTAGTCATAGAGGTTATCGTGGAAGAGGCCCACCTCCACCCAGACAGAATCCTGCGGGAACCTATCGCTGGTTATAGAGTTGATATAGCTCCCCGTAAGGCTACCCATCTCATCCCACTTACCCGCATCCACCCAGGTGAGCCCTTGGATAACCGGGTTCAAGGAATCCAGCACGGCATTCATATCCCGCACCACATACCACTTGTAGTTGGGAACATAGTGGCCGATCTTGGGATCAGAGGTGAAATTACTGTCAGCATCAACAAGATCAACTAAACCACGGAATTTACGGTGCCAGTGGTAGGGGTACCAGTCCTCAGTGGGGTACATAAAATACATAATCCCCTTGGCCCCATAACAGAGGGAGAGCCAGACTTCCGCCTTGAGCTCGTTTGCCGTGGGGCTCCTGAGGCTATGGAACATTGTATCCCCATAATCCTCATACCAGTAGTCACAGGCCTGAACCGTCATCCAGAAGGGTATGTCATCAGCGGGATTGTCCGGATCCCCCTGCGCTGTTTTTATACCCGATCTCAAGCCACCGGTCAGCGAATTCCAGGATATCTGGATGCTCTCTCCCCCATACGACGAGGAATCCGAATGGCCCCAGATGGTATACTTGTCAAAGATGAGCTCATTTGGGTGAACTATCTGGCGATAGTCATCCAACTCCTCGACAATCCAGAGGGCACCGTTGAGGCGAGCAGTCACCGGGCTGGCCAGGCTGTCCACATAATGGTAACAGCTAAACATACAAAGTGGCGGCTCATCCTTATACCAGCGGAAGTTTAGCGCCGGATTTATGTTGTGGACCCCGAGCAGGGCATCCTTGATCTCCTGGCTGTAGTAGCCTCCACCCTGATACTCCCATGCGTAGTAGTAAAAGATATCCCGGATGAACACATTGTCTATGTAGAGGTCCCTGGTGCCCAGCCACTGGACAAGGATGGTGGTGTAATAGCCGGCACTGTTCAACGTGTCCGGGCCGAAGGTGATGTCCTCATAGGAACCAGGATGGTGGAAATCGTCTGCGTAGACAGTATAGAACAGGGTATCTATTGGCACCTCATCGGCATCAGGAAGAAGCAGTAGGGGGGAGAAGTTATGCGGTGCATCCCCTTCTCCCTTGGAGGTATCCTCCGGTATGCACCAGACCTTAATCCTGGCCACCGGAATGTGCTCAAGGGTATCCCCCACCATCTTCAGCCGGAAGGTAAGATAATACTGCCTGTATCTGAACTGGTGCCGCCTTGGCAACGACCCATGGATCAGGGTTCCCGCACTGTGCTGGTCAACCAGGGCCCGATAGACATAGTGGGGTGGATCGGAACCTGGAATCCTATATCGCTCCCCGTTCTCTGGGTCCGGCCCGAAGAACCAAGCAGGATTAGGATCGTTACAAGCCTGGTAAGGTGACAGCCCCTCCCCATCGGCGAAGTGCCAAGGGGCCACCGTATGGCCTCCATACCAGGAGCAACTTTCTATGGCAGCTTCACTCAGGTTGGCATTGAGCAGCTTGAGACCCGGAGGATTGAGCAGGCTAACGCTGTCCCCATAGGTCTTAACCAGATTGAACCCGCAGCTATCCAACTGCCCCCAATAATGCTCAAAATGGACGGAACCGGGGGACTCAAACCCCTTCCATTCCAACGCCTTCTGAAACCAATATGGGTCGTTGAAGGCAATCTTGGGGAATCCATTTAAGGTCTGCCCCAAAACACCTGAGGCCCAAACCAGCCCCAAGAGGATAACGGGCAAGACCAAACTTTTGAAATTTGCCAACCGTCCCATTTTTTCCTCCTTTCGTGCTGTCAGGGCAGGAGCCCTGACAGTTTCTTCCTTGTAGGGGTCGGATTCATCCGACCCGTTCCATAATCTCAGACCCCAAACTCATTTTTAGCTCACATCTCTGCCTCCTGTTAAAGTTTGTGCTCTCCTCTGTGCCATTCCATCACCTCCTTCCAGCTTTGACTGTGCCCACAAGGCTTCGCCCTGACAGACCCTTCTACCCACATCCTTGAAAACTCCTTAACCATCTGTGGAAATCTGCGTTCATCTGCGGTTTGCTTCTTGGTTAAAATAATGTTTGCCTTTCCCTTCAACTTGCCCTATATTTAAAAGGGCATAGGAAAGGGGATACCTTCTCTTTCTTGTGCATCCGGGGGTTATCAGTTGTTGATGCTTGCAGGGCAGGCAACTGATAACCTCTTTTTTGTTACAGAGAGTTTAATGAGTCCCTTGAGTTATTGCGTCCCTTTCCCCAATCCCCCCCTTTACGAGCACGATCTACGGCCTCTCCTTCGTTATTCGGTTGTCGGTTTTCGTCCCCCCTATCTCAGCAAAATCATCTTCCTCGTTTGGGTTGCCTTTAACCTATCACCTAACACCTTTAACCTGTAGAAATAAATCCCACTGGCAACCTCCTTGCCCTTACTATCCTTTCCATCCCAGCTCACCTCATACCTCCCTCCTTTCTGCCGTTTATCCACCAGCGTCCTCACCTCCTCCCCCAAAAGGTTGTAGACCTTCAGGGTGGTGTGGAGGGGACGATCTACGATCAACGAGTAACGAATCACGGTATTTTCATTAAATGGATTCGGCCAGTTCTGCCCCAACTCCACCTCCCGGGGCAACCTAACTCCCCTTGTCTCCTCCCGCACAAAGTCCTGCCAACTCGTGTCCCCAGGAAATATTAGCACCCTCCCCTCTGTATTCCAGGGATTATGCTCCACCCCCGGTGCCCCAAAGAGGATGTCATCTACCCCATCCCCATTTACATCACCTGCCCTACCCACCGATTTGCCACACCCTATATAGGCGTGCAGGAAACCAGTAAACCCCACATCAAGCTTTCCATCCATATCCCTCCCACCCAAATAGATGAGCGTAGCTCCCTCACCCCCAAACCCCCAATCATCTCCTATTGTCACATCCCCATAGCCATCCCCATTCACATCCCCTGCCGGTGAGAAAGGCCCACTACACCAATACAATTCCCCATGACCCTCTAAGGTTACATCCGGAATCGTATCCACCTGCTGCCCCCCATAAAAGATGTATGCATCGCCTTCAGGATAACCGGTAGAGTCATAATGCCAGGTCCCACATGCTACATCCGCATATCCATCCCCATTCACATCCCCTATCACCGTTGCATTGAAGGTGACAGAATAGGGAAGATAGGGATTACCCTCCACCATAAAGTCTGCAATGGTGTCCATCTCCTGACCACCATAGTAGAGCCGGAAGTAACAACTCGTCCAAGGCTCAGTCTGAGTAGTCCTACACCCCCCAATAGCTACATCATCGTATCCATCCCCGTTGATATCCCCCCCACCCGATACCTGCATTCCAAGGTAGAAGTGGCCTGTATCCCCCACCACTGTCCAATCAGGGATGCTATCCATATCTGGCCCACCGAAAAAGATGTAAACTTTGCCTTGCATTGTCTCGTTAGGGTAATTTGTAGCAGATACGATAACATCACCATATCCATCCCCATTTACATCCCCAGCTTGTGAAAGCTCACAACCAAAGCAATCGTTAGGGTCCTCTCCAATTAGCATGACATCTGGGATGGTATCCAGCAAGGTGCCACCAAGATAAACATAGACTTTGCCCAAGATCTTGCTCGGGTCCCCTGGGTATGGCCCATAAGCTCCAACCATAAAATCACCTACTCCATCCCCATTAACATCCCCAGCATAACTAAGGCGAGATGTATATATCGCATCATTGCCTACCCCCTTAAAGACCATATCCGGCACTGCGTCCATTGGTGAGCCACCATAGTAGAGGTAGGCTTTCCGGTCGCCACTTGCCCCCGCGATGATGTCGTCATATCCATCCCCATTCTGATCCCCAATGCCAGCAACACCGGCTCCCAACCTGCTCCCAGCACTATCCCCCACCGCCTCAAACAGCTTCAAAGAATCCGCCGGCCATCGCTGCCCATAGGCAGTCACAGCAAAGCATAGAACTGCTGTTGCCCAACACAAAATCATCCACCTTACTCTCATTTCACCCTCTTTTTTTAAGCTATCAGCTTTTGTGCTGTCAGCCCCGTTCCAACGGGATTCCTGGCGGAAGGCTCCCGCCCTGACAGTTCCCACAGAGGCGTCAGAACCCCGATTCTGACGTCTTGCCTATCCTCTTACCGCAAAAGTAGCATCTTCCTTATCCTCTCTACCTTACACCTATTACCTAACACCTTTAACCTACAAAGGTATACTCCACTTGCCACCGGATTGCCCTCGTTATCCCTCCCATCCCAAACTACCCTGTAACTGCCTGCCCTCTGCCTCCTGTCTACTAACGTCCTCACCTCCTGCCCCAAGATGTTGTAGACCTTTAAGCTAATGTAGCTCGTGCTCGTAGCTCGTGAACCCCCGCCCCCTGACTCCCCTTGACGATCTACGAGCAACGAGTAACGAATAACGGTGGTGGAGTTGAAGGGATTAGGCCAGTTCTGCCCC
>JAOZPP010000033.1 GCA_029932675.1 bacterium | reverse complement strand
ATTTTCTATGGCTACCCCATAAACCTACCGCCTTTAGGCGGTAGTAGTTTAGTTCTACTGTTCCCATATCTTTCGCCTCCTCTCAATCTGATTGGCACACCATTCTTGGATTTAGCTACATCCATCTTCCCTCAATCCTTTGCCAGGTAATGTGGAGGGATGGCGTATAGCTTGTTCATATCAGCACCTGGTGCGGATATCTTCCCTCTGGCTGAATAGCCAAAGATCTTTCAACCTGGTCACCTCTTATCTCTTTGTATACACCTCAAATCGGGTCAAGTCAAAAGGGCAAAAAAAATTGGTGGAGCTGACGGGGATCGAACCCGTGACCTCTTGTCTGCCAGACAAGCGCTCATCCCAGCTGAGCTACAGCCCCACCTAAACCTAAGAGTAAGATAATCCAATCGCTGATAGATGTCAAGCAATTTTTACCCACCCAAATAGGTTTCCAATCTCAAACCCAGAATTATCTGCGGAAAATTGGCTTACCAGTTATGGAGGTTCAGGTTAAACGCTGAACCCCAATCTCTCGGCTAACTCCCTTAAGGAAACATTGATTGCCCCTCTTAACCCCTTCCAGAGGGGGTAAAAGCTCTCCTGTGCCCCCCTCAAATCTGGCTTCAACCCCCAATTATCTGCAAGATCCAAAAGCATATTTACCTTAATGACCTCCTTCTCAGAGACCCTTTTGCAAAGAGACTCAATTCCCTCCAAGATGAGATCGGAGAGAAGGGATGCTAACTTTCCCTTATCAACGCGAGGAAAGCCAATCATATCTACCTCCGAATGCAGTTTATTAACAAACTTGTAGTTCTTCTCAAACCCCTTTCTCATCCCCCGCAGACCCTCCTCTATCTCCTGGGTGAGCAAAAAGGAGAACAATTGCTTAAGGACTTGAGGAATTGTCTCACCTCTCTCTTTAAGATAGAGCATTAGAGCAAGATTATTTTGGTAAATCCCTCTCCACCTCCGGCTAACTTCCTGCAGCATCATCCCCTTCATTGCTCTTAGGATTTCCCCCTTCCATTCACCGGGAAGTCCCTCCAGGGCGAAATGCTCCCAACCCCGTTCGGTTTCAACCTGGGAGATAAGCTCCTCGAGGGAGGAGGGAGGGGAGGGGAGCAGAGCATGGCACTCCTTGACCCAGCAGTCAAGCCTCCCCTGGCTTTGAAAACGGGAGAGGTAAAGGAAATCCCCCCTCTCCTGGGTAAAAATGTTCTCTAAACTTGCTTTTCCCCAGGAAAATATTTCCCCCCTCCTCCTTTTAATCTCCCCCTTTGCATCTACTATCTGATATGAATATGGCTGAGCTATTTTCCCTTTTGCCCTTTGAAGGGGAAGGTGCATAGAGTAGTTGGCGATAACAAGTTTTGCGGATATCGCTTTAGGCTTGACAAATTTGCGGTAGATTCCCCTACCGTTCCCATATCTTCTAATGTTACTTCTGGCCTTGTGCAGGAGCTTTAAAAAGGTACCCTCCAAATCTTCCTTGCTGAAGCATCTGGCCAGTTCGATAGCGCGGGCAGCATACTTCAGTATCTGTACCGTTTCCAATCCGGAGATATCGGCAAAAAACCAGCCACAACTGGTAAACATCAGCATAGAATTCCTTTGCATCTCTAATAACTTGAGACATTTAATCTTTTCATCCTTATTTAAAGGAAAGCATTGAACTTTCTTAAAGAACCTATCCACACATTTCGCACTACGGTCCAGGATCACATCAATATATTCATCTCTTGCCCACCAGACATCTTTAAAATATCCCTTTGCCTGGTTCTCGTAGATAACCTTTAATTTTTCACTAAGCCACTCCAGCCCTTGTCTCAAAGGTTTCCTCCACCGTTGATTCCAATGGGGTTGGCCACCGGTAGAACAACCGCAATCCCCTCTCCATCTCTCCACTCCGTGACTACAGCTCCAAGAGCTACCCTCTCCTCGGGGGCCCTCGTCGATCTCTACTTCCCATTGGGGGGGATTTTCCGCAAGGAATTCACCTAAATTGGTCACTTTTAACCCTCTCTGAGGCGCGGCTTTGGCAAGGACATAAGCCAAGGCCATCTCACCAAATGGTTTATGATGGCCGAATGTTTCCCCATCGGTGGCCAAAAGGATGAGCTGATTACCTCTTGCTCTCGGTTTTAAGACTGAAGTCAACCTCTGGGTGAATAACTCACCATCCTTTAAGAGATCGCCAAAGCTTAGCTCCCAGGAGAAGGGGTGATTGAAGAAGAAAATATCTATGTAGTTCTCCTTGAGAAAACATCGGTAAGCTCTTGTGGTATCAAGTGATTCAGGAGTGACATTTCTCCATCTTTTCCCTCCAATTCTTCTTATCCTCTTTGCTTGCTGGGGGGCCAAGATGGTGAATTTTATACCATTTTGAGCGAGGACCGCCAAGGTTTCCCTATCCACTGCCGCTTCGGGTAGCCACATCCCCTCTGGTTTTCTTCTGAACCTGAAGATGAAGTCCTTGATTCCCCACCTCACCTGGGTAGACTTGTCCCTATAGGTGGCCAAGGGCATAATTAAGTGGGTGTAAACCTGTGCTAATGCATTTCCATGACCGGAGTGAGTGTGAAGGCTTTCTCGATCGGCCTCTAAGATCCTTGCATATGTTATTGGGTCATTCCTCTGGAGCCAGCTAAGGAGGGTGGGGCCAAAGTTGAAACTCATCAGGGAGTAGTTGTTCACAATTTCGAGAATTCTGCCCTCCCCGTTAACTAAGCGAGCGGCGGAGTTAGGTCGATAACATTGGTCGGTGATCCTTTGGTTCCAATCGTGATAGGGAGAAGCACCCACCTCCCTCTCCACCTCTTCTGTCCAAGGGTTCTCTCGGGGGGGTTGATAAAAATGGCCATGAACCACTAAGTAGAACCTTCGCCTCCCTCTTCCTCCTGACATAAACTTAGCTCCTTTCGGTCACTACTTATCTGGAGGGTGGGATTTCTTAGAAAATTCGAACTATTGTAGTAAATTATATCCAGCCATCTTCCTTTGGTCAATAGAATTCTTAGCCTCATAGGGAGAATCTTTTTGACATTAGCCCAACATTAAGTTATTATCGCATGACGCAGAGTGCATCAGGGAGGCTGTTTAAGCCTTTGGTTTGGTGAAGCCAGGAAGTAGAGAGCTTGTATACATTTCAATTTTACCCAAAATTGGCTTGACTCTTATGGGAAATAAGGTTAATTTTAAGAAAACTGCCCCTTCTTAAGAAGGGATCTAACATTCTGGGTTCTCTCACCCACTTTTATAGAGGGAGAAGTGGTATGAAAAAGGATTTTCTTTCCATAACTGATCTTAGCCGAGAGGAGATCGAGGATATCCTGCAGCTCTCCGCGGAGCTCAAGGAAAAGACCAAGAAGGGAAAATCTCCCCACCTTCTCTCCGGAAGGTCTGTGGCTTTGATCTTCCACAAGCCATCTTTACGCACAAGGATAAGCTTTGAGGTTGGGTTGAACCAATTGGGGGGAAGGGGGGTCTACATCACTGACCAAGAGATTCAACTGGGCAGGAGGGAGTCCATCCACGATGCGGCTAAAGTGCTCTCCAGATTTGTGGAGGCGATTATGATCCGCACTTTTTCCCATCGCGATGTGGAAGAGTTAGCCAAGTGGGCAGAGGTGCCGGTGATAAACGGACTCACTGACCTCCTCCATCCCTGCCAGGTGTTGAGCGATCTCTTCACTATCAAAGAGAAGAGAGGAGAGCTCGAGGGATTAAAGATTGCCTACCTGGGAGATGGCAACAATGTAGCTAACTCCTGGCTCAATGCCTCCTTGCGCGTCAAACTCGACTTAAGGATCGGAACGGCCAAGGGGTGCGAGCCAAACAGGGAAATCTTAACCACGGCCCAGAATGCGGGACCCAGCCGGGTGAGGTTATTCTATGATCCCAGGGAAGCGGCTGAGGGGGCAGATGTGGTCTATACTGATGTCTGGGCAAGCATGGGGGAGAAGGAGAGATTCAACGAGAAAGCCCAGCTTTTAAGGGAATTTCAGGTGAACAGGGAGTTGTTGACCTATGCAGATCCCCACTGTTTGGTGATGCACTGCCTTCCCGCAGAGAGGGGAAGGGAGATAACCGATGAGGTCATTGATGGCCCCCACTCGGTGGTCTTCGATCAGGCGGAGAACAGGCTCCACCTCCAGAAGGCCCTCTTGGTAAAGCTTTTGGGAGATGGCTGAACTCTTTCAGGGGAAGAAGAGAACTAGGGACTTCTACAAATGTTTCCGTTTTAGGGAAAAAAGAAGAGAAGGGGTGGAACCAAAGGAAGTAGAGGAGGTCAAACGAGTTGGTCATCGATTATAAAAGGGCGGGGGTGGACATCGAGGTATTCCAGAAATCCTTGGAGGAAGTAGGGCCGCTGATCGGTTCTACCTGGGGCAAGGGGGTCCTCTCCAACCTCCGTCAGTTTGCTGGACTATACAAGCTGGATGTAAAGGGATACAAGGAACCCGTATTGGTCGCCAGTGCAGATGGGGTGGGGACGAAGCTGAAGATAGGCTTTCTGCTGGATAGACATTCTACCGTCGGTCAGGATCTCGTCCATCACTGCGCGAATGACATCTTAGTCCATGGGGCTAGCCCCCTCTTTTTTATGGACTACTTGGCTACCACTGAGATCAGAGCCGAAGTTATTGAGGAGGTAATTAGGGGCCTAGCCAAGGGGTGCAAGGAGGTCGGTTGCTCCCTCATCGGGGGAGAGACCGCTCAACTGCCTGGTTTCTACCGGCCTGGCGAATATGACCTCGCCGGATTCATCCTCGGTTTGGTGGAGAGAGGAAAGATAGTAGACGGCGCGGGGATAAGGGCTGGAGACCAGATAATTGGCTTAGCTTCAAATGGCCTGCACACCAATGGTTTCTCCTTGGCCAGAAAGGTCCTGCTCAGTGAGTGGAGGCTCAATGACTACATCGATGACCTCGGCACAACCTTGGGCGAGGAGCTTTTGCGGATTCACCGTTATTATGGCCAGGCCATTGGTAGCCTCCTCTCCGCAGGATTGAGGATCAAAGGAATGGCCCACATCACTGGAGGGGGAATTGAAGGGAACCTGAGCAGGGTTATTCCCCCAGGTCTCACTGCTCTGATCAAGAAAGGGAGTTGGGAGGTCCCTCAGGTCTTTCGATTGATAAGAGAGGTGGGCAAGGTAAATGAGGGGGAGATGTTTAAGGTATTCAATATGGGGATAGGCTTCATCCTGGTAGTGGCCCCCTCGGTGGTGGAGGAAAGCCTCGTTCATCTGAGAAGCCATGATCAGATTGCCTGGCCGATAGGGGAGATAAAGGGAGAGGGTCCAAGGAAGGTCACATTTGGATGAAAAGGATCGTCGCCATAGAGGAGGGGGGGAGGTTGACTAGCCAGTTGGGGGAGGGGTATGAACTCTTCAATTTCCCTTCCTGGGAGGGATTAAAGGCCATAGAAAAGGTGGACTTAATCCTGCTTGACTCCTCCCTCTGTCCCTCTGGGTTGGGGGCAGTGATCCGGGGGTGCAATCAGACCCACCCCCAGATCCCCATAATCGTTTGCTCGGAGAAGGTCTCCACCTCCTTAGCTATTGAGGCGATGAGGGAGGGAGCCTATGATTATTATCCCCTTTCCGGCTCACATCTCTCCTTAAGGGAGGTTGTCGAGGAGGCGCTGAAGGCGGAGAAAAAGGGGAAGGTGGCGAGGTTGCCAAAGCTTGCACCAGAGGGCGAGGAACCACTCATTGGGGAGAGCCCAGAGATGTTGGAGATATACAAGCTTATCGGGCAGATAGCCCCCAGTGACATCTCCGTTCTCATTCAAGGGGAGAGCGGAACCGGAAAGGAATTGGTGGCCAGCGCCATCCACCAAAACAGCCCAAGGAGAGGGAAGCCCTTTTTGGCTGTCAATTGTGCTTCTATTCCGGACACCCTTTTGGAGTCAGAACTCTTTGGCTATGAGAAGGGTGCCTTCACTGGAGCAGTGGAGAGAAGGAGAGGAAAGTTGGAACAATGTGATGGGGGGACCATATTCTTAGATGAAATCGCCGATATGTCCCCGGCCATTCAGAGCAAGGTCCTCCGGGTCTTAGAAGGGCACGAGTTCTACCGCTTGGGAGGGAACAAGGGGATAAGGGTAAATGTGCGAGTGATTACTGCCACCAACAAGAGCTTGGTGAAATGCGTGCGGGAAGGTTCCTTTCGGGTGGACCTCTTCTACCGTTTAAAGCTGGCCTCTATTTATCTCCCCCCTCTGAGGGAAAGGAGGGGGGACATTCCCCTGTTGGCTCACCACTTCTTGAAGAAGTTCTCCACTCAGTTCAATCGCCAGATAAGGGGCATCTCCCCCCAGGCAATGGAGTTGCTCAAGGACTATCCCTGGCCAGGAAATGTAAGGGAGTTGGAGAACAACCTGCAGACAGCAGTCATCTTGGCTAAGGGCGATGTCCTCCTTCCGGAGCATTTCCCCATCAATCAGGAAGAGGAAAAACCACCTTCCGGGGAGGAGTTTAAGGATAGTTATACTAAGTTGTTCTCTGATTTAATCAATCCCCTTTTTGACGAACTACGCACAACCCATAGGGGAAAAATCTACGACAAGTTAACTGGTTCCTTAGAGAAGGCCCTAATCAGCCTAACACTGAAGAGGTTAAGGAGCAATCAGGTGAGGGCAGCCGAACTCTTAGGGATAAGCAGGAATACCCTGAGGGATCGAATAAGAAAACATGGGCTCTACTGATTTTCGGGAGGATATGATGGAATTGCGGGCAAAAATAGGGGAGTTGTTTGCTGGGCAGTTGGGGAAGATCAAAGATCTTCATCTCCGGGAGAAGGTCGTCGAGATCTGGGCCAAAGCAGCCCAAAAAGGGGGATGGAAGGCGGACGATTTGGAGAAGATTCCGTTTACCCTGTTGGTCGACACGAAAGGGATAAGTTTAATTGATCACACAATTGCAGTTACCGAGGGGGCGCTGGGGCTGGCAAACTCAATGAGAGAACAGTATGAAGTTATGCCCTTTGAAATCAATTACGATTGGCTCATCGCCGGTGGATTGTTGCATGATGTGGGAAAGCTACTGGAGATTGAGAGGGGAGAGGAAGGTTATAGGAGAAGCCGTTATGGCCGATGCGCACGCCATCCTATTTCAGGGGCGATTATAGTGGCTGAAGCTGGACTTACTGAGGAGGTGGTGAACATAGTGGCTTGCCACTCAAAGGAAGGGGAAGGGAGGCCAAAGAGGGTGGAGACCGTCCTCATCCACCATGCTGATTTTGCCACCTTTGAACCGATTTCTATGTTAGATAAAGGCCTTCTGATCTTATAAATGGGAAAGACTATAATCGAAAAGATCATCGAAAACCATACTGATGGACCAGTGAAGCCTGGGGATGTGGTGGATCTGCGCATCGATGCCCGGATTGCTCGCGATTTCGGTGGGGCCAATGTGGTGAAGAATATAAAGAAACACAACCTTTCCATTCAAGATCCTGGAAAGACCTTCTTTACATTTGATTGCAACCCGGGGGGATCAGATCAATCTTATGCTGCAAACCAGCAGCTTTGCCGAATCTTCGCCAGGGAAAACGGAATAAGGGTTTATGATATTAATGCCGGCATTGGCACCCATCTGGCCATAGACGAAGGGTTCGTTGGCCCAGGGGAGACGCTGGTGAGCACGGACTCCCATGCCAATATAGTGGGGGCAGTGGGCGCTTTCGGACAGGGTATGGGAGACAAGGACATCGCCTATACCTTTGCCCACGGGGAGATCTGGTTCAAGGTTCCTCCCACGATGAAGATTACCCTCCAGGGCAAACCCTCCAGTTTAGCCAGCGCAAAGGATGTTGTTCTGGCTATGCTTAGGGAGTTGGGCGCATCCGGCCTGTTAGGCTTTGCCGTTGAGCTCTATGGGGAATGGGTGAAGGGGCTTTCCCTCTCCTCGCGGGTCACCATTGCCTCAATGGCCACGGAGATGGGGGGAATATGTATTCTCTTCCCACCGAACATAGCGGTGGAGGACCACTACAGGAAGTTAAGGGGGAAGATACCTCATCAGCTCTCTGCCGATGATGATGCGGACTACCTAAAGGGTTTGGAGATAGGGATAGAGGATCTCCCCCCCCTCATCTCCCGCCCAGGCCATCCCGAGGATGTGGTGCCGGTGGCAGCGGTAAGAGGTAAAAAGATCGACTCTGTATTCATTGGTTCTTGCACAAATGGGAGATACGAGGACTTATTGGCCGTCGCCAAGATCTTGCAAGGGAAGAAGGTCGCTCCCGGGGTAGTACTAAAGATCGTCCCTTCCACGGACCGTTGCTGGCAACGTTGCCTTAGAGAAGGGTTGCTTTCCCTCTTCAAGGAGGCAGGGGCCCTGGTGGGCAATGCTGGCTGCGCCGGTTGTGCGGCTGGACAGATTGGACAGAACGGTCCAGGCGAGGTGACGGTGAGCACCGGTAATCGTAACTTTCCGGGTAAGCAGGGTTTGGGTGAGGTCTACCTTGCCTCACCGGCCACTGCTGCCGCCTCTGCGGTTGCTGGGCAGATAACTACAGCAGATAAGATCCCGGAGAGGCCGGCTGTTTTCGTGCCGCGGCTCCCCTTGCAGAAGACAGGGATAAAGAGGGGGAAGCCGCAGGGGGTGGCTATTAGCCCGCAGAGGCCAACGGTGGTGAGGGGAAGGGTTTGGGTCATAAAAGGGGATGATATAGATACCGATATGATCTACCATAACCGCTACTTGGCTATTACCGAGTTTGAGCAGATGGGAAGGTTCGCTTTTAGCAACCTAAGTGGGTGGAAGGATTTCCCTCAAAAAGCAAAACCTGGGGATATAATCGTTGCTGGGCAAAACTTTGGTCGAGGCTCATCTCGCCAGCAGGCAGTGGATTGCTTCCGGGCCCTGGGGATAGGGATGATCATCGCCAAGTCCTTTGCCAGCATCTACGAAAGAAATGCTATAAACGTTGGTTTTCCCATTATGGAAGCCGGTGAGATAGAGAGACTTAACCTCCATTCAGGGGATGAAGTTGAGGTTGATTTCCTCACCGGTAGGATTGAGAAATTATCCAGTGGAGAGGTGCTCTTCGGTCAACCTTTCTCTAAGGTCCAACTGGAGATCTATCAGAAAGGAGGTTTGCTTGAACGGGGGGGATAGCTATGGTGGTTAACGCTGAGGTGGGAAAGAAAGGAGAGTCATCTGACTGTTGGGTGAGGTTAGAACTCCTCCCCAGGGGGGGGATTAGCCTCAAGCTAAAAAGCAAAGTAGGGTCAATGTATGGGGATTCCATTAGAGGCTTGGCTAAGGAGATGATGGAGTTCTTTGATATCGAAAATGCCTCCCTGGAGATAGAGGATGAGGGTGCGCTCCCCTTTGCCTTGAAGGCAAGGATAGAATCGGCAGTCAAGAAGTGCCTTCCTTCATTAAAGAAGGAGTTTCTCGGGGAAGTCCTATCCGAAAACCTCTACGGAGTAGAACGTGACCGCTTTCGGCGGAGTCGGCTCTATGTCCCCGGGGATCAACCAAGGCTGATCATCAATTCCGGCCTCTACCAACCTGACGGAATCATCCTCGACTTGGAGGATAGCGTAGCTCCGGGGGAGAAGGGATCGGCCCGCTTTATGGTGCGTAATGCCTTGCGGGAGGTGGACTTCCGCGGCGCAGAACGAATGGTGCGCATAAACCAACTACCTATGGGTTTGGCGGACCTGGAGTTCGTCGTCCCCCATGGGGTACATACCATCCTCATCCCCAAATGCGAGGACGAAAGAACAGTCCAAGAAGTGGATGCCAAGGTGCAATCCTTGCAAAAAGAATACAAAGTTAAAGGAGAGATCTACCTAATGCCCATAATAGAGACCGCCTTGGGGGTGATCAATGCCTATAGGATTGCCACTTCCTCCCCTCGGGTGGTAGCCCTTACCATAGGCTTGGAGGACTTCACCGCCGATATTGGGACCGAACGCACAAAGGCCGGGGAGGAGAGCCGCTTGGCCCGCCAGACAGTTGTCCTTGCCGCCCGTGCCGCAGGGATTCAGCCCATCGACAGCGTCTACTCAGATCTGGCAGATGAGGAGGGCCTCCAGGAGAGCGTGCGGGAGGCAAAGGCCCTTGGCTTCGAGGGGAAAGGCTGTATTCACCCCAGCCAGATCAGGATTATCCACCAAGGTTTCGCTCCCACCGAGAGGGAGATCGAGTGGGCTAAGCGGGTAAGCATGGCGTTGGCCAAAGCCCAGCAGGAAGGGAAAGGCGTGGTGGCCTTAGGGAATAAGATGATCGACCCCCCGGTGGTTAAACGGGCGGAAAGGATATTGAAACTTGCCATGCTCAACGGACAGCTTTCCGCAGATTGGAAGGGAAGAGAAGATGAAAGTTAACGCTGCGGGCAGATGGGTGCCCGACGAGATAAATAACCACCCAATCATCCCCTACCAAGGAGTGGGTAAACATATCCCGCGGGGAAGAAAGGCAGCTCCTCCAGTGGTCAGTTGTGCCAACTATCCAACCGATGGCGACAAGGTGATTCCTACCCTCCGACAAGCCTTAAAGCTTGCTGGCCTCAGGGACGGAATGACCATTTCTACCCATCACCATTTCCGTGATGGGGACAAGCTAACCAACCAACTCTTTGACACCATTGCCGATATGGGGGTAAAGGATATAAGATGGTTTCCCAGTGCCTCCTTTCCCTGTCATGCCCCAATTATCAAACACCTGGAGAGCGGAGTGGTGCATCACATCGAGGGGAGTATGAATGGTCCACTGGGAGAGTTCTGCACCAGGGGTAAGATGAAGGGGCAAGGGGTCCTCCGTTCCCATGGGGGAAGGTACCGGGCCGTGCAGGATGGGGAAGTTCATATAGATATAGCAGTAATTGCTGCCCCCACTGCGGATCCGTTTGGTAACGCTAATGCCCTATATGGGAAATCTGCCTGTGGGTCCCTCATGTTTGCCCTTGCTGACTCCCAGTATGCTGACAAGGTGATTGTGGTCACCGATAACCTAGTCCCTTTTCCCTGTATTCCTTGGCAGATTCAGGGAAACTATGTGGATTATGTGGTGGTGATGGACGAGATCGGTGATCCCTCAAAGATCATCTCCGGAACAACAAAGGTAACCAGAAGCCCTGCCCGGCTCCTCATTGCTGAGCTAACCGCCCGTTTCATCAAGGAGACGGGGATTATGAAGGATGGTTTCTCCTTCCAGGCCGGGGCCGGGGGAACCTCCCTGGCTTTTGTCGTCTACTTGAAGCGGATGATGCAAGAGGCTGGAGTTAAGGCTGGATGGGTAAGGGGGGGGAGCACCAAGTACTTAGTGGAATTATTGGAAAAGGGCCTCACTGGAGCCATACTCGATGGACAGACTTTTGACTTGGATGGGGTGAGGTCGATGAGGGATAACCCTAATCATGTCTGGACAAGCCCCTTTACCAGTTATAGCTACCACGGGAAGGGTCACTTTGCCTCGATGGTGGATGTGGTGGTCCTCGGGGCAACAGAGGTGGATACGAACTTTAATGCCAATGTGGTTACCCACTCCGACGGGGTATTGCTCCACGGCATTGGGGGGTGGCAAGATTGCCTCTTCTCCAAGTGCACCATCCTGGCAGTGCCCTCCTTTCGCGGCCGAATCCCAATTATCGTTGATCGGGTAACCACCCTCTGTGGCCCCGGGGAACTAATCGATGTAGTGGTCACGGAGAGGGGCATTGCCATCAACCCACGCCGGGAGGACCTATTGGAGGCGGTGCGGGGTTCTTCACTCCCCATTAGACCCATTGAGGAGATAAAGGAAGAAGTGGAAAAGATCTGCGGGGGGCCACCGGTTCCCCCAAAGGTTGATAAAAATAGGGTAGTGGCTGCTGTTCAATGGGTCGATGGGACGGTAATCGATGTGGTGAAGATGAAGATAGATTGATTCGGATTCCCACAGAGGGTTATTTATGAGATAGTTTCCCCCTGAATGAAGCGATCAAAGACTCTGAATTGAAGATCAAGGGCATACAAGGGGTCTCGACTGTTGATTTTCCGAGGAGGATTGTTACCACCCTATTTACTGGTGGTTGCAACTTCCGTTGCCCCTTCTGCCAGAACCGAGACCTTGTGCTCGACTACCAAAGGATCCCAACCATTCCTGAGGAAGAGCTTATCAAAAGACTAAGCCAAAGGAAAGGTTTCATCGATGGTGTCTGTATCACCGGAGGGGAACCTACTATAGAGGAGGAATTGGTTTCCTTCTGTCGGCGGCTAAAGGGGCTAAGGTTGAAGGTGAAGGTGGATACAAATGGCTACCTTCCCCAGAGGGTAGAGGAGCTTATTGAGAAAAGGGCTGTGGACTATATCGCCTTGGACATTAAATCTTCCCCTAAACGTTACTCCCTGGCCTCTGGCCTTCAGGTTGACCTGAGAAGGATAGAGAAGAGCATAGCCCTCTTAATTGATTCAGGGGTGGAATATGAGCTGCGCACGACCTTTGTCCCGGGATTTGTAGATGAGGGTGACCTAAAGGGGATAGGGGAATTGGTCAAAGGGGGTCGACTCTATGTTCTCCAGCAGTTCAGGCCGGGTACCACCTTGGACCCTTCCCTTTCCCGACTCAGGCCCTATCCGGCCGATAGGTTGAGGGGATTTGCCGAGGTTATGCGGTCCTATGTAGATAGGGTGGAGGTGCGAGGGACATAGAGGTGGAAAGCCACCATCTTTTAGGGGGAATAAAAAGCTTGAATTAAAGATCGATCATCTTATATTGAGGGCAACTGTATAAGCTAAGGAGGAGAGATGGTCCCAGATGACCTAAGGTACACCAAAAAGCACGAATGGATAAAGGTGAACGGTGATCAGGGCACGGTGGGGATAACCGATTACGCCCAGGGTGAACTTGGCGATATTGTCTTTGTAGAACTGCCGACGAAGGGTAAGAAGGTGGAACAGATGAAGCCATTTGCTACGATTGAGGCGGTGAAGGCCGTCTCGGAGCTCTATGCCCCAGTATCGGGAGAGGTACTGGAGGTCAATTCTCAGTTGACGGATAAACCGGAGCTGATCAATTCCGATCCCTATGGGGAAGGATGGATAATAAAACTACGGATAGAGGACCCCAGCGAGCTGGAGAACCTCCTTTCCCCTGCCGATTATGAGAAGTTAATAGAGGAAGAGGAGGGTCACTAAGGATGTGCTGGATACCGATATCAGCTGAGGAGAGAAGGGAGATGCTTTCCTCCATCGGCGTGGAGAGCTTTGTTGATCTTGTCTCCTCCATTCCCCCCCAGTTCAGGTTAAGGAAGCCCCTTGATCTTCCCCCTCCCCTCTCCGAGATAGAGATCTCCCGGCTCATGCTCAGGCTATCCGAGGAGAATCACGACCTCGCTCACCACATCTGCTTTTTAGGGGGAGGTTCCTACGACCATTGGGTTCCAGCCGCTGTCTCCTCCATTATCGAAAGGAGCGAATACTATACAGCCTATACTCCTTATCAGGCCGAGGTAAGCCAAGGGACTCTCCAGGCCATCTATGAATATCAGAGCTTGATCTGTGAACTTACTGGAATGGATGTGGCCAATGCTTCCATGTATGATGGGGCCTCAGCAACGGCAGAGGCAGCGCTTATGTCCTATTCCATCACCGGAAGGGAGACCATTTTAGTCTCCGAAGCGCTCAATCCGGCTCATTTTCAAGTCTTGACCACCTATACCAGCGGTTTAAACCTCAGGGTGAAGAGGATACCGTTGAAGAAGGGAGGGACAGACTGGGATAAGCTTGCGGGGATGCTCGATGAGAGGGTAGCATCGGTGATCATCCAGAATCCAAACTTCCTGGGAGTGGTGGAGAACCTCAATCAGGTAGGCGAGTTAGTGCACCGGGTGGGGGCCCTCTTGGTAATGGTGGTAGATCCTATCTCTTTAGGTATCCTCAAACCACCGGGTGACTACGGGGCAGATATCGCCGTGGGGGAGGGCCAAGCCTTGGGGAACCCTACCTGTTTCGGCGGCCCATATCTGGGTTTTTTTGCCTGCAGGAAGGAATTTATGCGGAAGTTGCCAGGCAGGCTGGTGGGAGCAACTGTGGACAGCCAAGGGAGAAGAGGCTTCGTTCTCATTCTGCAGACCAGGGAGCAGCACATTAGAAGGGAGAAGGCCACCTCCAACATATGCACAAACCAGGCCTTAAATGCATTGGCCGCCACCGTCTTCCTGACCTTGCTCGGCCGCCAAGGGATAAGGGATCTGGCCCTTCTCTGCCTTCAGAAATGCCATTACCTGCAGAGACATTTATGCGAGATAGATGGATTTAAACTGAGATACCCATCGCCCTTTTTCAAGGAGTTTGCCGTTGTCCCCCCCCTCTCGGCCAAAGAGGTGATTGACTTCTTGGCGGAGCAGGGAATCTTTGTCGGGCCGGACTTGGGAAGGTTCGGGATGGGCGATGGCTTTCTTGTAGCTACAACAGAGAAAAGGAGCAAGGAAGAGATGGACCTTCTCATTGAAAATTTGAAGGAAATCCCTTCAGCTAAGAGAAGAGGTTAAAATGGCCGATAAACTGATTTTTGAACTTAGCGGAAGGGGGAAAGTAGGATATGCCCTACCCAAACCCGATGTGCCTCCCCTATTTCCAGAGGAGCTTCTCCCACCGGAAGTGCTCAGGGAATATCCACCGCAACTGCCAGAGGTAAGCGAAGTGGAGGTTGTTCGCCATTTTGTTAACCTCTCCCAATTAAACTACCATGTTGATCAAGGCCTTTACCCCCTTGGTTCCTGCACGATGAAATACAACCCCAAGGTAGGAGAGGAGTTGGCCAAGCTTCCTGGCTTTCGTGACCTCCACCCCTATCAACCGGAAAGGACAGTTCAGGGAGCTTTGAAATTGATGTATGAGCTGGAGGAAATGCTTTGTGAGATAACAGGTATGGTTCGCTTTACCCTCCAACCTGCTGCTGGTGCCCAAGGGGAATTAACCAGCTTACTGATGATCAGAGCCTATCATACCAAGAGGGGAAACCCCAGGGAGAAGGTGATTATACCTGACTCTGCCCATGGGACAAACCCCGCCTCTACCCACTTAGCCGGATATCGGGCAGTAGAGGTAAAGTCTGATCCCCAAGGGCTGGTGAACCTCGAGGAGTTAAGGAGACTAATGGACAAGGATGTGGCAGCTTTGATGCTCACCAATCCTAATACCTTGGGATTGTTTGAATCCCACATCAAGGAGATTGCTGATTTGGTGCATCAGGTGGGAGCTCTTCTCTACATGGATGGGGCTAATATGAACGCCCTTTTGGGGATAACCAGACCGGGTGATTTGGGATTCGATGCAGTCCACCTCAACTTGCATAAGACATTCTCTACCCCTCATGGGGGTGGGGGACCTGGATCTGGCCCGGTGGGAGTTAATGAAAAGCTGGTCGATTTCCTCCCTGTGCCCCTCGTAGAGAAGGGCGAAAAGGGTTATAAGTTTGACTACGACCAGCCCAATTCCATCGGGAAAATGCAAGGATTCTATGGTAACTTTGGAGTTATGGTTAAGGCCTATATCTATCTAAGGATGTTAGGGGCCAAAGGGTTGAGGGAGGTTAGCGAGGGGGCGATAGTCAATGCCAATTATCTAATGAAGGGTCTCAAGGACTACTATTACCTTCCCTTCGATCGTTTCTGCCTTCATGAGTTCGTCCTTTCCGGCTCTCGCCAGAAGGCCAAAGGGGTGAAGACCCTGGATATCGCCAAGAGGCTCTTAGACTATGGCTTCCATGCCCCCACAGTATATTTCCCCCTCATCGTCCCTGAGGCCTTAATGATTGAACCTACTGAGACTGAGTCCAAGGAGAGCCTGGATGGCTTCGTCGAAGCGATGAAGAAAATTGCACAAGAGGTAGAGGAAGACCCTGAGTTGGTAAGATCAGCTCCTCATACGACCCCTGTCTCTAGGCTTGATGAAAGGAAGGCGGCCAAAGATCTCGATGTGCGGTGGAAGGGATAGGGAAACCACCTTTGCATTATCGTTTGATTCTTAAGGGATATGGATTTTAAAGAAAAATTTTCCTCTCTTCAGAACAAAAACAGATCACTCCTCTGTGTCGGTCTGGACCCTGACCCAGATAGGATTCCGCGGTTTCTTCTCAAGGAGAAAAAACCCATCCTGACCTTCAACAGGGAGATAGTAGAATCCACTCAGGATTTAGTTTGCGCCTATAAACTCAACTTGGCCTTTTACCTTGAGGAATTCAAAACCCTTGAAGAGACCAGAAAACTAATTCCTCCCCATATTCCCGTGATCCTCGATGCTAAATGTGGTGACATTGGCAACACGGCTCGGGTTTACGCCCGCACTTACTTTGATTTGATGGGATTTGATGCAGTGACCCTTAATCCCTATATGGGATATGATGCTATATCTCCATTCTTAGAATATAAAGAGAGCTTTAGTTTCCTCCTCTGCCTTACTTCTAATCCCTCAGTGGATGATTTTCAGACCGCGGAAGGCTCAATCTACCTCCGGATAGCGAAGAAAGCAGTGGAGTGGAATAAAATGGGCAACTGCGGTCTGGTAGTGGGGGCCACCAGGACAGAGTATCTACCGCAGATAAGAAGTGTGGCTCCCCAATTGATCTTCCTTGTTCCGGGAGTTGGTGCCCAAGGGGGAAGGCTCGACTCGGTAATGAAGTTTGCTGCGGATGCCCAAAAGGAAAAGGTTATCATAAATTCCTCTCGCGGAATAATCTATGCCTCTTCTGGTCCGGATTTTTCCCTTGCCGCAAGGAGGGAGGCAGAAAGGCTTAGAGAGGAAATAAATAAGTTCAGACCTGAAGGAAATTCCCACAGGAACCCTTAAATTCAAGGGGGAGATAGGGAAGTTGGCGGTTTCTCTTAGTTGGCTTTTAGGTTGGGATGTAAAGGTCTTCTACCTGATTAACAGTACGCTCCAAAACGGGATCTTTGATTTTCTAATGCCCATTTTGACAAATCTCCACTATTGGAGAGTCCCTTTGGTGGGAGTATGGATAGCTCTAATAATCAGGGGTGGGAAGAGGGAGAGGTGGATAGCAGGGACAGGAATCTTAGCTTTATTCCTTAGCGATCAATTGAGTAGTCACTTTCTTAAACCCCTCCTTTCCCGGGTGAGACCTTGCCATGTTCTGTCCGGAGTTCACCTTTTGGTTGGCTGCCCCCACTCTTATTCCCTACCTTCCTCCCATGCGGCTAACTGTTTCAGCATAGCAACCCTTTTCTCCCTTGAATATAGAAAGGTCGTTCTACCCTTAATGGGCGTTGCCTTGCTCATTTCCTACTCCCGGATTTATGTGGGGGTGCATTACCCCTTTGACGTCTTGAGTGGGGCCTTATTGGGATCCATCTGTGGGGGATTTACCTGGATGATGAAGAATCGGGTCCTAAAGGCCTTAGATAAGAGGAAGGTAAGTGAACCTTAAGGGGGAGAGCTTAGCTCGCTCCGGGGTCACGTCCAGCGACCCAGCTTATTTTATTTTGATTTGAAGGAGGCTTTGTTGAAGGTCTTTCTCTGGTTTTTTATTCTGATCCTTCTCTTTACCCCACAAGCTTCCCCTGTCTCCGTCCTTTTCGATAACACCAAGGACGAGCAAGCGGGAAATGCAGACTGGGTAATAGACGACGACCAACCAATTCCCCTGCCCTTTAATCCCTCCTCAGCGGAGAGCTGGCTGGGGGGGATCTCCTCCTGGGGTTTTTCCCTTTGGGGGGAGGGTTTTTTGGTGCATACCCTTCCTCCGGATAGTGCTCTCACTTATGGGGACAGCTCAAACTCTATGGATTTATCGAAATACGACCTTTTTGTTGTCTGTGAACCCCAGCTCTTCTTCTCATCTTCGGAGAAAAGAGCGGTCTTACAATGGGTCCATGACGGCGGCTCGCTCTTTATGGTGGCCGACCATAACTCATCAGATCGGAATAGCAATGGCATCTATGACGATTCCCCGCGGGTCTGGAACGATTTGGGGGTCGACACCTGCTTCGGCATCCATTTTGACACCACTGGTGAGGCGAACAACTCGATCACCCAGACTTCGGGGAATGTGGATACAGCCATTACTGATCCAATAATAAATGGACATTGGGGAAGAGGCGACTCCTTAGCCTTCCATGGGGGAACTACAATGGTGCTTTATCCCGAAAAAAACCCTACCGTGCAGGGCCATATATGGATGGAGGGAACTCCCCAGGGAAATTATAACGTTATGCTCGCCACCTGTAGGTATGGACAAGGAAGGGTTGTTTCTATTGGAGATAGCTCTCCCGCGGATGACGGGACGGGAGCCCCCGGCGACCGCCTCTACGACGGTTGGAACGAAGCGGCGGACAAGGTTATCTTCCTCAACTCCTGTTATTGGCTATTAGAGGATGTTTTAAATGTAAGCCAGAACCTGCCAGTCCCTCCACAGCGAATGCAATTACATTTTGGGAATTACCCCAACCCGTTCAACTCCTCCACAACCATCCAATTCACCCTACCCCGGGCTCAAAGAGTTAGCTTAGAGATCTACAATCCCTTAGGGGAGAAGGTGAGGACGCTCCTTCAGGGGACAGAACAAGAGGGGAAGATAATCTGGGATGGCGAAAATTGGAGGGGAAAAAGCTTACCCAGCGGAATCTACCTGGCATGTTTGCGGGCGGGAGGAAAGGGATACTGGCTGAAGCTTCTCCTTTTAAGATAGAAGGAAAGATGTTTAAAAGAACAGTCATAACTCTATTTGTGGTCATTCTTCCCTTGACCTCATATGGTGCAGGGGAGTTTACTATAGCGCGGCTGAAATATGGCGGTGGAGGTGATTGGTATAATGACCCCTCTATAATACCGAATATGCTGCGCCAGTTAGGGAAACGAGCCAATATCAAAGTGGCCAAAGATCAGGTGGTGGTTGAACTTTCCAGCAAGGAACTCTTTTCCTATCCTTTCCTCTATATGACAGGCCACGGGCGGATAAGCCTTTCAGACCAAGAAGCGAAGAGGCTGCGGTTCTACCTTACCCACGGCGGTTTCCTTTATGCCGATGATGACTATGGAATGGACAAATACTTCCGTCAGGAGATCAAAAAGGTCTTTCCGCACAAGGATCTGGTTGAACTCCCCTTTAGCCATCCCATCTACCACTGTCATTATGATTTCCCTCATGGATTGCCCAAAATACATAAACACAATGGAAAGCCTCCCCAGGGATTGGGCATCTTCTGGGAGGGAAGACTGGTAGTCTTTTACACCTACGAGACAAACATCAGCGATGGGTGGGCCGACTCTGAGGTACATAAGGATCCACCCGAAAAGAGGGAGGCTGCTTTCAGGATGGGGGTAAACATCATTGTCTACGCGCTGACCCATTGAAGAAGTTAAAGGAAATAGGTGATATCCTAAGGGGTTATGGAGTGGAGCTGAGTGGGGATGTAATGAGGGATTACCTCCAGGAGGTAGAATCCTCCCACGAGTTTATCCCTCATTCAGAGGAGGTTGCCCTTTGTGTAGCCCTGCTTAAAACCTGGGAGGAGAAGGGGAGAAGTGTGGTATTCATCCCCCCCTTCAAGGAAGGGGAAGAGTATCCCCAGCAGGTCATTGTAGGACTTTTGGCTTCTGACTGGCCAGGGATGTCGGACTCCTGTGTGGCCGCTGTGCACGAGAGAAGATGGAACATCAGATTTATGAAGGGATTTGTCCTCGAACATAACCACCAGAAATTAGGTGCAATATTGATGGCTGTAGAATTAGAAACGCCTCAGGCGATAAGGGAATTCTGCCAGGAGAAGGCATCCTTTATCAAAAGCTTGGAGAGGGCCAGCTTAGGGAGTTGGGCGAAGAGATATCTTCTCTCCAAGGAAGCGAGGAAGTTGGAGATTTACGGAGAGGTTGCGGAAGCCATTGATGGGTTATGTAAGGAGAAGGAGAGAGAAGGGCTTCTGGGCAAGGATGGAGAAGCAGTGAAGTTCTTCGCCAGCAGGTCCGAGGCCTATATTACGGAGAGGAAGATAGAGGATCTGGCCGAACAGATAATAACCAACTTCAGATTCGTTCAAAAGGTGAGAAGATTGGGGGGGAGGGCACAGGTTTGGGTGAAGAACTTGGAGACCAAGGGAGGCACTTTAACCGGGATCACCATTGCCGGACTGGACAGGGACTTCTCCCTCAACGACTGTTTGGAGGCCATAAACCGCACAGTTCCAGGGTTTAAAAACAAGTATAACAAAGAGTTCATTACCAATGATGGTATCACCGTCTATCGGATGGAGATAACTGATAGAGAAGGTCGGGCTTTCTCCAAGAGGAGAGGGGAGGCGATAAGGAAAGGTATCCTTAAAATGGCCTCCACCAGGAAGATGGAGAGGATTAAATGGATGGAGTCCTTGGGGGGGTTCGAACACTATCTGCGCGCTATAATCCCTTTTCTTCTGCAGGAGTATAGATCTACAGGAATGACCCAGGTTTATATAAGCGTAAGCAGGTCAACAGAAGAGTCGATCGATTTCAAGGTAATCATCATCCTCTCCAAGGAGAAATCGGAAAGGGAGAGGGTCCTGTTTAAATGCATCCAGGAATTGGAGGCGGTTAAGGGCCTAAGTATCCTCTCGGCCCGTCCACCAAAGTATTTCGGTAAGGAGGAGATCGATATAATTGACCTTAAAGCAGATGTATCCACCTTCAAGACAACAGAGGACATTTACGAGGTCATCCATAAAAAGTTGAGAACGGTGATAGGGGATTTTCGAGATTTCGATGAGGGTATGCGCAGGCTGGAGATGGGGAGGTTTATTCAGGTGAAAGAGGAGCTCTCCGAGGCAGAAGATGGGTTAGTAAGGGCCATCTATTACAGTTTAGATGACTTCTATCGGGCTACTGCCCCAGTGGAGGAGATAATCGAGGAGATAAAGTTAGGAATAGAGGTTTTAGACCGACACGAGATATCAGGCCATGAATTTGTTGTGGAGGGGAGGAACACAGGAATAACCCTAAAAGAGGGAAAGAAACTTCCTTCCTCTACTCTTATCGGGTTGGCCTATCCATCTAAGCGTCGGCTTTTAAAGGGATTTCTCAAATTACTCCAAGATTATGGGGTGACCATGAGCAAAATCGATGTGGAGGAATCAACCCTCCTCCTCCTTAGGGTTACCCAGGAGGGGAGACCCTTAAGCGAGGAGAGACTAAACGAGCTTCTACAAAAATTGAGGAGGAGAGGGTCGGTAGTGAAAACGAAGAGTGGAAAGAAACCCAGCTAGGTAGCCGAAAACATCCCTTTCAGGTGATATAAATGGGAAAATGGGTATTTTATGTCGGAGCTTACTTGGGAATAGCGCTATCTCTCTGCTGCGCCAGCCCTAAAGAAAACAGACTGTTTCAAGAGGCCGCAAAACTCCTCAGAAGTGCACAAAAGGCTGAGGAGTCAAGCTATTCTCAGGCCTATATACTCTATAAAAGATCCCTGGAAAAGATAGAAATGGTGCGGTCAAAGTATCCTTCCTCAGAACTGGCGAGGGATCTAACCGCAGGCAAAGCTAAACTTGGGCCATATACGATCACTGAACTAAGAGAAACCATTATCCCCCAAGCAAAGATGAGGGCTGAGGCGGAAGAAGATCCTCTCCTCTGTGCCCTCCTTGCCGCCAAATCAATAAAGTGGGGCAGTTACCGAGCCAAAGCTTTGGTTGAGATAGCCTCCTGCTATGCGGAAAGAGAGCAGTTCGACCAGGCTTTAAAGGTAGCTGGAGCCATAGACTGGGCTTCTAACAAGGTGGAGGCTTTAGCTGAAATAGCCTGCCGGTATGCGAAAGCAGGGGATAGGGAGAAGGCCTCTCAGCTCTCAACCCGTCTCCTTGCCGAGGCCAAAGCAATCAAGGGACCTTATGACAAAGCTCAGGGTTTGGCCAAGGTAGCTACCCGATATGCTGAGGCTGGACTGAGAGAGGAAGCTCGGGGGGTGTTATCCCAGGCCTTGCGGGTAGTCGAACCCATAGGGTATGCCTCTCCCAAAGCCAGGGTGTTGAATCAAATAGCTATCGGGTATATGGAGGCAGAAGGGATGGATGAAGCGCTTCAGATATTATCCCAGGCCCTCCAGGTAGCCGAAGGAATTGAGAAACCCAACGAACGAGCAGCAACTCTTGCTCAAATTGCTCAGGGATATGCTCAGGCTGGAAAATACGACCGGGCCCTTGAAGTAGCCAGATCGATAAAATCCGCCTTTTTCAAGTCCAAAGGTTTGTATGAGATAGCGGGCAGGTATGCGGAACTTGGAGAGAAGGAGAACGCATCTCAGATACTATCTGAAGCCTACCAACTGGCCAAACGAATAGAGGATGCACATTCCAAAGCTGAAGCGTTGGAGGGGATAGCTGGTAATTTTGCCAAAGCCGGCGAAAAGGGAAAAGCCTCCGAGATATTGGCTATAGCCCTTCAGATAACCCAAAAAATGGCTCCCCGGAGTGATCATGAAAAACATCATAAAGCAGCGGCTTTGAGTGAGATAGCGGGCAGGTATGCAGAAATTGGGCTAAAGGGCAAGGCCTCTGAGATACTCTCCCAAGCGCTTCAAATAACGAAGACGATTACTCCAAGGGATGCCCATCATAAAGCCTGGACGATATATAAGATAGCTTCCCGATATGCAGAGATGGGAGAAAGGGAACAAGCCTCCAAGGTGCTCTCTCAAACTATCCAGGTGGGGAAGACGATTCGGGAGGAACACGGCAAGGGCCAAATCTTAGCCACAGTGGCCATTGATTACGCGGGGCTTGGGCAACTCGACCAAGCTCTCTCCGTGGCAAAAACGATTGAACACCCCTCTTTTAGGCCCTGGGCCTTGTATCAAATCGCTTTTCGCTGTGCAAAAACCGAGGGAAGGGCAAGAGGAAAGGAGTTTTTCCACCAAATTATAAGAGGGGTAGGTTGATCCTCGCCATGGTCAACGAAATGCCAACGCGATTAACACCTCAGGCCACTCGGTGGCCTTTCTTGTTTCCGATCCATAGATCCAACAACCATTTTTCGGTTGACATACCTTTTGCCTTCGATTAAGATAAGAGTTAGTTATGTTTCCCGTTCCGCTTGTCTATCACAAGGTTCAAGACAGCTTTGAATTGGGCATCACTACTACCACCCTCCACCAGTTCAGGTTACAGATGGGCTATCTCCATCGCAAGGGCTACCACACCTTGACAATAGAGGAATGGTTTTACTACTTCAAGACCAGAAACTTTCCTCAAAGAAGTTTAGCCATAACTTTTGATGATGGATATGAATCGATTTACCGCAATGCCTTTCCCATAATGGAGGAGTATGGATTTGTCTCCACCGTCTTCGTTGTCGTGGGGTTCGTCGGAAAGGAGAACAATTGGGATGTCAACCTCTGGGGGAGGAGGTCTAAGCATCTAAGCTGGAGACAGATGAAAGAAATGGCTACTTATGGACACTCTTTTCAGTCACATACTGTTAATCATCCTGATCTTACCAGACTAACTCCTCCTCAACTCGAATATGAGCTGGGGTATTCCAAGAAGCTTTTAGAGGATAAGATGGGAGAGGCCGTGGAATTCTTAGCCTGTCCATTTGGCCGGGGTAACCTCCTTACCAATCAAGTTGCTCAAAAGATGGGCTATAAGGCAGTCTTTGGCCAGCCCAGTGAGGGGAAGAAGGGTTTTCTTCCTCGAGAGGGGATCTATTTAATCGACACCCTTTGGAACCTCCGTCAAAAGCTGGGAGAGGGAAGGTTCCTCTGGGAGGAGAGAGTAAAGGGAAGAATTATCAACTTCTTTTCTCGGGGTACTCCTTTAGTTAAAGGATACCGGTACCATAGGTAAGTCTTTAGCTAATTTAGGGAATTGGGAAATGATAGGGAATGAACAACTGACCGTCTTCTCCTTCTTTTACCTCTTGGGTGGTTTGAGCCTTTTCCTTTTTGGGATTAAATATGCCGCTGATGGACTGAGGGGGATGGCTGGAAACAGGCTTAAACCGATCTTGAGTAGGCTGACTAGAAAGAGGATCATTGGCCTCTTCATTGGGACTGTAGCCACTTTTGCCACTCAAAGTAGCAGCGCCACCACAGTCATTTTAGTTAGTCTGGCCAATTCCGCTTTAATCAGTTTAAGACAATCGTTGGGTATAATCTTAGGGGCGGACATCGGGACCACCTTCACCGTACAGTTGATTGCATTTAAAATCTCCGATTACTCCCCCTTAATCATCTTCTTAGGGTTTGTCCTGATGATGAGTGGGGGAAAGGGGAATCGGGGCAGATTAGGACAGGCGGTTATGGCTTTTGGATTTATCTTCTTGGGAATGAAGGTTATGTCCGATGCGATGGCCCCCTTAAGGTCACACCCCGGTGTTATGTCCGCCTTTGCCTCTGTGGGTAGAATGCCCCTTCTCGGGGTTCTCATATCCACAGTCTTTACCGCTTTGATCCAAAGCAGTGCAGCAACCATAGGTCTTGTTCTCACCCTTTGTTTTAAGGGAATACTAGACCTAAACTCGGCTATTCCCCTCGTCTTGGGGGCGAACATCGGCACCTGTGCTACCGCCCTCTTAGCCTCTCTGGGCACATCTACCGAGGCCCACAGGGTGGCCTTAGCCCATATCATATTTAAGATCTTAGGGGTTGCTCTCTTCTTTCCGTTCTTGCAAGGATTTGAGTCCCTTGTCTCCAGGACTTCCGGAGATCTAGCTCGTCAGGTGGCCAATGCCCATACCATATTCAATGTGGGGATGGCATTAATCTTCCTCCCCTTGGTCCCTATTTATGCTCGTATGGTCCACTCCTTAATCCCAGAATCAAGGGTGAAGAAGGAGTTTGGTCCCCTTTACCTGGACCCGAGAGTACTAGAGACCCCAGCCTTGGCTTTAGGCCAAGCTACAAGGGAGATATTGAGAATGGGAGACATAGTTTATGGAATGCTCAGGGGGACAATGGAGGTCTTTAAGAGAAACGATGAAGATTTGCGGAAGAGAATAGTAAAGGATGATGATAAGGTTGATCTCTTGGAGGAATCCATAACACCTTATCTTACAAAGCTATCCCAGAAAGAGCTCACCCCTGAGCAGTCAGAGAGGGAAATCGCCCTTTTGCATATAGTTGATGAATTAGAACATATAGGAGATCTGATAAGCAAAAACATAATGACCTATGCGAAAAGGAAGATGGAAGAGGGGTTTTACTTCTCGGACCAAGGTTTTGACGAGATTAAGAGTTATCATCGAAAGACTTTGATTACCCTTCAGATGGCTCTTAATGCTTCTGCATCCTTTGACAAGATCTCGGCTAGGCAAATTATCGATCGGACAAAGATGCTCGTCGATGAACAGAACCGACTCCATAGAACCCATATCCAAAGGCTTCAACAGGGGTATAGGGAAAGTTTGGAGACAAGTACCATCCACTTAGACCTTTTGAATGACCTCAAGGGGATAAACCTCCATGCTTCCTATATAGGTTATTCAATTTTAGGACGGGTTTAGATGAGAAGTTTCCTGCGTAGGTGGCTACTTACCTTTCTTACCATCCTCATTATCGCGTATTTAGTCGAGGGCATTCAGGTTGAGGGAATCTGGCCTGCAGTCTGGGCAGCTCTCTGTTTGGGAATTATCAATGTTGTAATTAAGCCCGTGATCAAGCTTTTTACCCTCCCCCTGACATCCTTACGTTTGGTCTCTTTGCCTGGTTGATCAATACCCTCTTCCTCCTCGGCGTCTCCCTTGTCATTTCCGGTTTTAAGATAAGGGATTTCTGGAGTGCCCTTTGGGGTGCTCTCTTGATTAGCGTGGTGAGTTCCTTCCTTAACTGGATTCTGGTAAAAAATCGCCATAGGTGATTTCCTTCCATAGTTAGAATGCGTGAATAATCAACAAAATAGTTGACAAATCCCTGATGAGGTTTTAACTTACTTTTTCAACTCTCAGATTGGAGAAATATGAAGCGATTCTATATTGAAAAGGCCGGAGAGTTCGTTGGTAAAGAGGTAACCATCAAGGGTTGGCTTTACAACAAAAGGGACAGTGGAAAGGTTAAATTTCTCCTTCTCCGAGATGGAACTGGTATTATGCAAGCAGTGATGGTTAAGGGAGAAGTGGAAAATGGTGTCTTCGAGTGCTTCAATTCACTCACCCAGGAATCATCGCTCATTGTTACTGGCAAGGTTAGGGAGGACAAAAGATCACCTGGGGGTTATGAACTCTCCATAAAGGGAATTGAAATAGTGCAATTAGCGCAAAGCTATCCCATAACTCCTAAGGAACATGGAGTGGGGTTTCTTATGGACTATCGCCATCTCTGGTTAAGGTCTAAGAGGCAACACGCGATTATGCGCATAAGGGCCGAGATAATCCAGGCCTGTCAGGACTATCTTAATACCAACGGCTTCACCCTCATAGACGCTCCCATATTCACGCCCTCGGCATGTGAGGGGACAACCACCCTCTTTGGAGTTGACTATTTCGGCAAAAAGGCATATCTTACCCAGAGTGGGCAGTTGTATAACGAAGCAGCCGCCATGGCCTTTGGTAAGGTCTACTGCTTTGGACCAGCCTTTAGAGCGGAGAAGGCTAAAACGAGGAGGCATCTCACTGAATTCTGGCAAGTAGAACCAGAAATGGCTTATGCGCGGCTTGAGGAGACTATAGAAGTCTGTGAGGAGCTTCTTCTCTTTATCCTCAAGAGGGTGCTGGAAAGGCGGCGAGAGGAATTGAAGAGGTTAGAGAGGGATATAAGTTTTCTGGAGGGAATAAGACCTCCCTTTCCCCGGATCTCTTATGACGAAGCATTGCAGATACTCAAAGAGAGGGGGATAGAGCTGGAGTGGGGAGAAGACTTTGGCGCACCCCATGAAACAGCTCTCTCCCAGAAGTTCGACACCCCCTTCTTTGTGCACAGGTATCCTGCGCAATGCAAGGCGTTCTATATGAAGAGGGATGGGGAAGCTCCCCATTTAGCCCTTTGTGTAGACGGCCTAGCCCCAGAGGGATATGGAGAGATAATAGGAGGGGGGGAGAGGGAGGATGATCTGGAAACTCTGAAGGAAAGGTTAGAGGAGTATAATCTTCCTGAGGAGGCCTTCCAGTGGTATCTTGATCTGAGGAGGTTTGGTTCAGTTCCCCACGCTGGATTTGGCCTAGGCATCGAGCGTACTGTAGCCTGGATCTGTGGACTCTCCCATGTGCGGGAAGCCATCCCTTTTCCCAGGATGTTAGATAGGATTAGACCTTAGGGGGGATATTTGGTTAAGCCCATTGAACGCTTTAATTCCTATAGAAGATGAGGAGTTATCCTTTTGCTGAGATAGAGTCCAAGTGGAAGAGGAAGTGGGAGGAGGAGGGCCTTTATATCACCGATATGCAGAAAACGGAAAAGAAATGTTATTGTTTAGTGATGTTTATCTACCCTTCTGCAGAGAAGATGCATATCGGGCAGTGGTATAACTATGGTCCCACAGACACCTGGGCCAGATTTAAGAAGATGCAAGGTTATAATGTCTTTGAGCCCATTGGATATGATGCCTTTGGTCTACCCGCGGAGAACTACGCAATAAAAGAAGGGATTCATCCAGCCATAAGCACAGAAGAAAACATCTCAATTATTCGAGAACAATTGCGGGCAATAGGAGCAATGTATGACTGGAGCAAGGAAATAAATACCAGCTCACCCAAGTATTATAAATGGACCCAATGGCTTTTCCTCCAACTCTACCACCAAGGCCTGGCCTATCGGAAAAAAGCTCCAGTGAATTGGTGTCCCTCATGTCAGACGGTTTTAGCCAATGAACAAGTGATAGATGGAAGGTGTGAGAGATGTAACTCAGAAGTCACCAAAAGAAACCTAAGACAATGGTTTTTCAAGATTACGGATTACGCGGATAGACTTCTGGAGGGATTGGAGAGGATAGATTGGCCAGAGAAGACAAAAACTATGCAGAGAAATTGGATAGGGAGAAGCGAAGGGGCAGAGATCTGCTTCAAGGTCGTTGGGGAGGAGGAGACATTAAGGGTTTTCACTACCCGTCCGGATACTTTATATGGAGTTACCTATATGGTAATAGCGCCAGAACATCCCTTAGTAGAAAGGATCACGGTTTCCTCCAAAAGGAATGAGGTGTTTTCGTATATAGAACAAACCAAACGAGAAACCGAGATAGAGAGAACATCCTTGGACAAGGAAAAAACCGGTGTCTTTACTGGTAGTTACGCCGTAAATCCTATAAATGGGGAGAAGATTCCTATATGGATATCTGATTACGTTCTTCCCAGCTATGGCACTGGAGCTGTAATGGCTGTTCCGGCGCATGACCAAAGAGATTACGAGTTCGCCCAAAGGTTTAATCTCCCGATAAGATGGGTGATCAGACCCCCAGATGGGGAAGTGGGAGATAGGGGAGAAGCATTTGTGGATTATGGGGTTATGTGCAACTCTGCAGGGTTTGATGGGCTCTCCTCCGAGGAGGGAGGGAGAAAGGTGGTGGAAACCCTTCAGAAAAGGGGATTGGCTGAACCGAAAGTGAACTATCGATTAAGGGATTGGCTCATATCCAGACAGAGGTATTGGGGGGCTCCCATCCCCATCATTTACTGTAAGAGATGCGGAGAGGTTCCCGTTCCGGAGGCAGATCTACCCGTTAAACTCCCTTTTGAAGTGGACTTCAAGCCCACCGGAACTGGAGAATCCCCTCTGGCTACATCCACTAAATTTGTCGAAACCCGCTGTCCTAAATGCGGCGATAATGCCCGCAGGGAAGTGGACACAATGGACACCTTCGTCTGTTCCTCTTGGTATTTCCTTCGTTATCCCAACCCTGATTATGGGGAAGGGGCCTTTGACCCAGAACTTGTCTCCAAGTGGTTACCAGTGGATCAGTATGTAGGAGGTGCTGAACATGCTGTTATGCACCTCTTATATGCACGTTTCATCACCAAAGTTCTTTATGACTTGGGTTTGATAAACTTTGATGAACCCTTTCTAAAGCTAAGACATCAAGGAATCATTACTAATGCTGGGGCAAAGATGTCTAAATCTAAGGGGAATGTAGTGCGCCCGGAGGAGTATCTATCCCAATATGGATCCGATGCGTTTAGGATGTATTTAATGTTTATGGGTAACTATGAACAGGGTGGTGACTGGGACAGCTCTGGGATAAATGGGACCTTCAGATTTCTCAATCGGGTGTATAGGCTGCTTGACGGAAAGAGACTCCAACCAGATATTAATATCAGCTATGTATCTAAAAAAGATAAAGCCCTCTGGTGGAGGTTAAATTACACCATTAAGAGATGTACCCAAGACTTGGAAGAATTCCACTTTAACACTGCCATTGCCTTTTTGATGGAGTTTGTCAATGACCTCTATAGGTATTCTGATTCAGACTCACCCCTCTACCTGTTTTGTCTCCATAAACTCCTTTTATTAATGGCCCCGTTTGCTCCCTTTCTTTCTGAGGAACTATGGCATCGTGGAGGAGGGGAAGGATCTATCTTCCTGCAGGCTTGGCCAACCTATGATGAAGAAGCCCTCAAGGAAGAGGAGATAAGTGTGGCCATTCAAGTAAATGGTAAACTGAGGTCAGAAATCAAGGTCTCTCCATTTATTGGAGAAGAGGAATTAAAGAGAATGGTGGTTAGTAATCAAAAGGTAAAAAGGTACATAGAGGGCAAGAAGATATCGAGATTCATCATAATCCCCCAAAAGTTAGTTAACCTTGTAGTTAAATAAGCTCCCTTTATGGAGATCTTAGAACCACAGATTAAAAGGGGATTTACCCCCCATCAGGTTCTCATCCTCAGTTTTCTTGTCCTTATC
Organism: bacterium; assembly: GCA_029932675.1. GTDB lineage: Bacteria > SM23-81 > DAOVCL01 > DAOVCL01 > DAOVCL01 > DAOVCL01. Next base: position 3,265 of record JAOZPP010000033.1, on the reverse strand, counting down.
TCTTTAGGCACTTTTCTTTTAGCCCTTCCCTTCTCCACCAATGGGCCTAACCTTAGCTTCATTGACGCCCTGTTTACCTCCACATCTGCAAGTTGTGTCACCGGTCTGATAGTAGTAGATACTGGAACAAAATTCTCCTCTTTTGGTCGTTGGGTTATACTGTTACTGATACAATTAGGGGGCTTAGGGATAATGACTTACAGCACTTTTTTCATCCTTTTCTTTACAAAAAAACTTTCTTTTAGAAGCCGAGAAATCGTTCAACAGACCATAAGTTCCACACCATATTCTGATATCGGCTCGTTGCTCAAATCCATACTTGTCTTTACCTTTTCGATTGAAGCACTTGGAGCCTTAATACTTTCCTTTAGATGGTGGTTCCAATTTCCTTTTAAAAAATCTATTAGCCTTGGTATATTTCACTCTGTATCTGCCTTTTGTAATGCTGGTTTTTCCCTTTTCTCCACCAGTTTGGTGAACTATCGCTCCGATCCCCTGATAAACCTGGTAATGATTTCCTTAATTATTGTTGGAGGATTGGGCTTTATGTGCCTTCTGGATATAAAGAGATATATCCTTTGGAAAGATTGGGAAAAAAAGAGGATGCTTACCCTTCATACAAAGATCGTGTTAGTAAGCACAGCTATCCTCCTGGGCGGGGGAATGATCTTGATCCTCTTATTAGAATCTGGTCATAGCTTAAAAGGTTTAACCTTTCCGGCCAAACTTCTTATCTCCTTTTTTCAAACGGTGACACCAAGAACAGCAGGGTTCAATACAGTGCCCATTGGAGGGTTGACCAATCCCACTATCCTCCTCCTTATAGTTTTAATGTTTATTGGTGCCTCACCAGGGTCTTGTGGGGGAGGGATAAAAACATCTACATTTTCAGTTCTCATCGCCCTTTTTTCTGCTCGTTTGAGGGGAAGGGAAAGAGTTCATCTCTTTAGCAGAACCCTTCCTCAAGAAACAACAGCGAGGGCGATCTCCATATTAGTATCTTCGGTCTTAGTCATCTTTGTCTTTACCCTCGGTTTAATGGTAGTGGCCAGAGGTGGGGGAGGGAGAGGTCTTTTCCCAGAGGTACTATTCGAAGTCGTTTCCGCCTTTGGCACTGTGGGTCTCTCCATGGGATTAACCCCACATCTTTCCACTCTGGGTAAGGTCTTGATAATTATGGTAATGTTCATTGGCAGGCTAGGGCCTTTGACCGTAGCCATAGCCGTTGGAGAAAGCAAAGAGGGGGTTAGATATAAGTACCCGGAAGAAAATGTAATGGTTGGGTAAGAGGAGGAATCATGCAACAATTTGCCATTATAGGGTTGAGCAGCTTTGGTTCCTACTTAGCCAAAGGTCTAGTTAACAAAAACTGTCAAGTCTTAGCAATTGACAACAACGAGGAAAAGATTGAAGAGATAAAACCTTTTGTCCATGAGGCAGTCATTGCCGATGCAACCGAAAAGGATACCTTGGCCTCCTTAGGTTTAAAGGATATGGATGTTGTGGTAGTAAGTCTCGGGGATAAAATAGACTCCAGCATACTTGTAACGCTTTACCTAAAGGAATTTGGGGTTAAAAACATAATAGTGAAGGCTCTCTCTGAGGACCATGGGAGAATATTACAGAAGTTGGGAGCAACCAAAGTCATCTTTCCGGAAAGGGATTTGGCCCTCAAGCTTGCCGGGAGCCTTGGTTCACCAAATGTGCTGGATTATCTGCCCTTGGCTCCAGGTTACAGCATCATTGAGTTAGCTCCACCACCTGGGTTCGTCGGAAAAACACTAAGAGAGCTAGACCTGAGAAAAAAATTTGGCGTTCAGGTGATTGTAATTAAGGGATTAGTTCCGGAAAAGGTCATCCTTGTCCCCACACCAGAGTACATCATTAAGGATAGTGACATACTGGTTACCCTGGGGAAGAATGAGGATCTGGACAAGATACAGAACTTAAAATAATAATCCCCCTTTTGAGGAGGGATTTTGAAGAGCGGCCTAAGTTTACATAATGTTTCTTATGCGAAGCAATTGGGGGGAGAACCTTATCAGGGAAGTTCAGCCAAGGCAAGCTCTGCCCTATCAGAATACTCTGTCTGAGGGTAAGTGGCGATTAAAAGTCCGTAGACCTCTTTGGCCCTCGCCACATCTTCGGCCTTAAGAAAGCATCTACCAGCATTTAAGAGGTATTCAGGGGCAAGGTAGTAATCTGGGTATCTCTTGGCTGCTTCTAAGTACCTCTCACCTGCACCTTTATAGTCCCCCTTCTCTTCCAAGCAGGCTCCGATCCCGCCTATTGCTGAAGGGATGAGCAAATCATCATCCTGCACCTCTCGAAGAAATCTCTCAAAGTAGCCCATAGCCTCATCGAAATTCCCTTGGTTATATAGGGAATTTGCCATATAGAAGATGGCCAATCTGGATTGTTCCCTCCCCTTATAGTTCTCAATGAGTTCGTTAAGCAAAGGAGTGGCTCGATCATAGGCCTGAGCAGAATAGAGGACTACTGCCTTGCCGAAGAGTTCGTTGGCCCTCAGAGCTGACTTTTTCCTCCCGCTTGCTATCACCCCAGCCAAAATTATCACCACCACCAAACCAGCTACAAAGCCTATCAACAGATACTGTTTCTCCTTAGCCCATTTGGTAAAAAGGAAAATGGCATTGACCAGTTTGTCCTGTTTGAGCTGGGTCTTCTTAACAGTAACTTTCCTTCTGGGACTCACCTATTCCTCCCTTACGAAATGTTGTCTCTCCTGTTCACCCTGTCTTAAATACTATCAAACCAAAATACCCCCGGCCCGACTCGAACGGGCGGCACAGGGATTAGGAATCCCTTGCTCTATCCATCTGAGCTACGGGGGCACAATGAGTTACGACACCTCCCCCCTACCGCTGTGCCAGATTTGGGTCAACTTCGGCTGAATCTCCCTCCAGGACCTCTACGGCAAACCTCTTGTGGCTCGGCGAGAGGTGGGCATATCGGAGGGTCATATCGATTGACTTGTGACCCAAAAGCTCCTTCACCGTCACCAGGTCAACACCCCTCATAACCAGCCTCGAGGCAAAGGTGTGACGCAGGTCGTGAAAGTGAAAATCCTCAATCCCAGCCTTCCTCTTAGCGGTCTCAAAGGATCTGGTGACACGGGTTAAGGGCTTGCCGTTGTCCTTTTAATTTAATGCCCCCCAGGGTCTCTGTCAAGAGGATTATTCATCGGGATTGGCTGATGACCCCACATGGTAACCACCCTGGATAGATTCTCTCTCTTTCATCC